>CAACVY010000003.1 GCA_900661335.1 uncultured bacterium
GGTAGAGGCGGGGTCGGGCAACCCCGTTTGGGTTTTTCAGTCTGGTTTTTGCGCCATGGTATTCTTGGCGGTTCGGTGAAATCGCGTCCTTGAGAAGGACTTTTCAAGTTCGAACGGTTTGTGGAACGAACGGCGTGCCGCTGTCGGCAGGCATCGCGGAAGGAACTGACTGTAAAGTCCTTAGATTGTGTCCTCATGCTCCCAAAGAGTGATTTCGACGCATTACGAGCGGTTAGGTTCGGTGGCTGGTTGGTCGGATCGTGTTTTCGGACGTGGTTCATTCCCGATCCCCTTGGCGGCACTGAAATTGCAGCCAGATAGGGCGCCGTGTGTGCTGCGATGTTGAATGGAAAATCTCAACATGCAACTTGACCACGGGAAACGTGATCCATGAACACAATGTTCCGACTGTGCCGCCGGCAAGAGCTTCTGCGCATAGTCGAGCATACCGAGGAGGATTTCCCCAACTACATTGGCGTGTTTCACCCTGAGAAAGCTTTTAAGGCTGACGAGATCTATGCGACGCAGAGGTCGCCTGTCTGAGCGCGGGCCGACTGAAAAAGTGGAGGAAGATCAGGGGTCACAGTGACGGGTCGGAAATCACGCTCGAATCCGCCGGACTCGGAAAGGCTCAAAAAGGGCTACTGAGACATAAGGTCGCGGCCTTGCCTGAGAGAAGTGACTCAGTAGCGAAAAAGTCCGCCAATTCAATGCGAGTCTCAAAAGTGATCTCTTGAGGCCAGAAAATCTTGCGAATGTTCCAAAGTATGACCTGTTGTGCGCCGGCATGGGTGGCGATGTTTTCCATGTGGGCGGGAGCGAAAGAAACGTGGCTCGTGTTCCTGCCCCACACGTGAACCTAGATTTTCCCCGTGCGGCAGGAAGGACGGAACATGAGCGAGAAACGGGCCGTCGTTAACGTCACTGCCTGTTGCGGCGGCGAAGGAATCCCCAGCTGGGTCAGACTTGGCGCTTCGCACTTCAGGTGAGCCACGGGCAATCGTGGGCTGGATGAGACCTGTTCGCTTGCTATGACAAGGTCTGAAACATGGTTGCGGGGGTTGCAGCCATCATTGGGTAGGGTGGGTGCGTATGCAAAGTAAACACGAGGAGTCGGAGCCGTATGAACAGCGGTGACAGGCGAGTCGGGCCGAACCGGTTTGCAGTCGCGGTGGGGGATCGGACGCGGAGCCAAGAATATTCTTTTCCCCGGGGACGGCGACATGATGCGGTTCGCGGCCAGCGTTTTCGGTATGCGCAGAGTGGCGCTAGCCGCTTTGGAGAGAGCGTATGACGAAGCCCATCCAGTTTCGCTGGCGGTACGGGCCTAGCCACATAAACGCGAACCACAAAAACTGCGAATCTTGCCTTGACCGAAAGGGCGGCGAAACGACTGTTTCTTCGCCGTAAATGCAACGTGCACGGTTGCCGGGACTTTCGGCGAGGATTATACTCTAGATGATGTCGGAAGCGCGGCGCATGTGCCTGACTGCGTTAGTGGACGCGTGCAGGGCCATGATGGCGATCGGATCATGTCGTTCGTGATATTTGGGGCCTTGGGCGCGCAGAGCCGCCGCGCTGGAATCGGGCCCAGACTGTTTGAGTTTGATTGTGGCCGATCCGCTGCTGGCGGGTCGGTTGGTGCGGGTGCGAGAGTTTGAGCCGGCGAAAAACCAGTTCACTTCGGTGCGGGCCGTCGCGTGAGGCCGGACGCGCCACCCGTCCAGTTGGTGATTAGTGGGAGTATAAGCCGGATGCGGCTCCAGGGGAGGTCATCGAGCTGTGACGATCGATGAGTTGGCGCAAAGCTATCGTCAGAAGATCCAGGGTCGACTGGCAGCGTTGGGGGTCGTTGTGGAGCGCCCGGCGTTCTCTGACATCGTCGGTGAAAGCCAGGGAAATCGTCGAGCTCGCCTGCAGAGAGGTTGCGTTGGGCGGGCATCGATCGTCCGGAGTGGCGTGACGTGCGGTGCCGGTGGATCGCGCACGCTTCACAGTTTCCTCATATCCGGTGGGAGGCGCTGCAGGCGATTGCGGCGACCTCGCAACGGCCGAGGAAGGAGCGAGATTTGAGCTTTTATGGAGACTTGGATTTCATCCCAACGAATGGCCGTGGCGAGGAGGATGCGCATTGGGCGCGAGCGGCGGTGCAGTTGGCTGGCGAACTGTTGGCGAGTTGTGTGGCACGGCTTGGGGGAAGACCGGAGAGCAGTCCATAGGGCGGTCGGTGAACGCTAGGCCTGTCGGGTGTGGATCAAGGAGGTCTCAGGTGAATGCAGTGCACTTGCGGGTGGGGGCCTGTTGGGCTGGGTGGATTTTCGTAGCGGGACTGGCGTACGCGGGAAGTCCGACGCGATGGTGCTGGGAGGACCCCAAAGCCACCGTGATGCCTTCGGGAGATCTAGAGTGGAAGCCCGAGCGATTCGAGCCGGTCGTGCAAGAACCTGTGCGTTACATCGATTTCGAAGCAGGGGACGACACTGGACCGGGTACACGGGAGCGTCCATGGAAACACCACCCGTGGGATCCCCAGGCGACCGGGGAAGTGGCAGCGTCACGTCGAATTGCCACGTACGTGTTCAAACGCGGGGTGATTTACCGTGGCACGTTGCTCGTAAAGGAGTCCGGCACGGCGGAGCGACCGATTCGCTTGCTCAGCTTGCCGGACTGGGGCGAAGGGGAGGCGATCTTGGCCGGTTCGGTGGCGATTACTGGTTGGCAACGAGGTGCGAAGCATCCCGATATTCCCGATCCCGAGCGTGTTTGGTGGGTGGATCTCGACTTTGCGCCGAGGAATGTCTGGTGGGTCCGCGGGATCCATGACATTGTTCGAATTCCTCTCGCCCGTACGCCGAACTGGGTGATCCGGGACTGGGATGACATCAAAGGGGAGTGGTACCAGTTCAACAATCCGGACCGGCGCCACGTGTGGGGAACAAGTATCGAGATCCAAGGGGTTCGGCGGCCGATGGGTATAGACACCGTGCACTTGACGCGCGAGCCCACGTACTACGAAGGGGCGCTCATCTGGTCGGAGTATGGCTGGGTGATGGGTACACCGTATCCCTCGCGGGTGGTCAAGTTCGACCCAGAGCAGCGAGCCTTGGTGTTCGGCGGTCAGTGGGGCGACGCAATCGGCAGCTATCACTACCCGCGGCACACGCGGTACTACCTGGAGGACAAGCCGCACTATTTGGACGACGGCGAGAACGGTGAATTTTGGTTCGAGCCGCGCGGGCGGGGTGGTCGGCTGTACCTCCGATTGCCCGGCGACCGCGACCCGACGAACCTTTGGATCGAAGCGGCCCAACAGATTTACCTGTTGGACGGCACGAACGTTTCGCACCTCGGTGTGTCTGGATTGGCCTTTCGGTTCACCAATGTCGCGTGGGACTTGACGGCGTTGCCCACCCGGCGCGACGCAGAGCCGGGGTGCATTCGATTGTTGGGGACGTGTCGGGACATTCGGATCACCCACAACCGATTTGAGCATGTGCATATGCCTATCCGGATGAAGGCGGTTGGCCCTTCGGACGAGCTCGATGACATTTGGGTGACCGACAATCTGTTCCAGTTTACCGACCACGGCGGCCTGGTGATCGAGGATGGCGGAGCGTACAACCTACCGGATCCGGAGATCGGACGAGTCCGCGACGTGAAGGTATTGCGGAATCGGTTTCACATGATTGGCCAGCGGCCCAGCCGCTACGGACAGGGACACGCGCTGGAAGTCGTGTGCGCCGAGACGCTGGAGGTGGCGGGGAACGTTCTCGATCGTTTGTTTGGGGCTGGGATTTTCGTGTTTGGCGGCAAGCGTAACGGCAGCCGCGCAGACCGCCCGCTGACGCGACTGTTGATCCATCACAACCGGGTCGTGGATTCGCTGTTGAACAACAACGATTGGGGTGGCATCGAGACTTGGCAGGGCGGGCCGGCCTATGTCTTCAATAACGTTTCGGGCAACCCGGGAGGGTTCAAGCTGTGGGGGCATTTGCTTCACACCAACCGTCCGGGAAGCTCGCGGTTTGGCCATGCGTACTACCTCGACGGCGGGTTCAAGCAGTACTACTTCAACAACATCGCGTGGGGCCAGTGTTCGGATCCGTTCGATCGGCGGGGCAACACCGCGGCGTTTCAAGAGATCCACGGATTTGCGTGCCGGATCTTTAACAACACGGCATTCAATTTCGTGGTTGGATCTCGCCGGCAGGCACCACAAGCCGGTCGGAACCAGTACCTGGGCAATATCTGGCAGCGCATCGGACACATGGTGTTTCGTCATGCAGATCCCCTCGCGCGTCCCGTGGACCCCAACGCAGCCGATGCGGGGCGACCAACCTCCGACTACCACCACGAGTCGAACGCCTATGAGGCCAACGTCTTCCACGAGATCCGTGACCTCATCGGCGTCTTCGAGCCTGATGGGCGATGCTACTCTTCTCTGGAGGAGTTCGCCCGTGCGTTGTGTGCGCGAGGCTCGTTGGGCTCCGTAGGGTGGCTCGTAGAGACGAGTCCGCTACGCGATCCAGATCGGCACGATTTCCGCCCGACGGAAGTGGCTCGGGATCGAGGTGTGCGAGTGTTTGTGCCCTGGGGACTGTGCGCCACTGTGGCGGAATGGGATTTCATCCCGTCGGGACGCGATCCACATTGCATTTTAGATGACCATTTTCACATGGCGCCGTACCACGTGCGTCGAGAAGAGTACCGAAAGGTGCCCACGTATCCGCTGCGGACGGTAAATATGGGACCCGAGGAGTTTGTCGAAGGCCCGTTGGAAGATTGGATTCGAGGGGCGCTTCGGTTCAACGGGCAAAACCAATACGCGGTACTCGCGCATACGGCGTGCATGGTGCGGGTCGAGGCCCCCATGGCCGCGGAACCTCGCAATGAGGCCCATCCACGCATCGCCATTCAGGTGCCACCGAGTTGGGTGCCTGGTTCGGACGATGTCGTTCGGGTCCGCGTGCAAGGGGTGCCGGAGGGCGCTTGGCTCCATGTGGATCTTCATGGCACCTGCAACAACGACCGGTACGTGGGAGTGGTGGCCGCCGGTCGACAGCCGCAGCAGATTCGAGGGCCGGGGCCCTACGAGTTTCGATTCCGGCCTCCCGATCGGCCGAATTTGACGCACTACGTCGTCGTTGCGTTCGTCAGCACCAACCAGCGCTGGGAGGGCCGCACCGACGTGGCACGGTGGTCGGTACGCGTTCGCCGGCCCGAACCGACGACGGTGTATCGGAGTCCGTCTGTGTCACGTGAGAACCTGCTCGTCGAGCTCGTGGTCCGTCCATTTTCGGGACGTTCGGGCGGCATATTGGTGCAAAAGTGGAATGGCAGCGGCTATCGGCTCAGGCTTAACGAGCACGGGAGAGTTGTGTTCGAAATCGCGGGTGAGGGCCAGCGGGCGGCCGTGGAGTCCCCGGCGCCGGTGAACGACGGAACCTGGCACCACGTGGTGGCTGAAGCGGACCGCACCCAGCGGCGATTGCGACTGTATTTGGACGGGCGGCGGGTGGCCGAAAGCTCTGGGCTAGGGACCGTGTCGCTGGAAACGTCCGCGGATCTCTACCTAGGCGGTTCGCCGGAAGGCGGATGGTTTTGTGGAGAGATGGACTTCGCGCGGATCGCGTTAGGCACGCTGGAGGACGCACGCACGACGATTGAGGAAATGTACGCGTGGCAGTTCCATGGACCCTTTTTGAAAGATTTTCTCGGCCGTACGCCCAATGGGCGTCGCGACGCAGGGGCCTTGGAAGGCGACTAGCCTTTCGAGTTTCCGTTGGCAGTCGTCGCCATTCGGTGGATTCCACTCAGTTGTGTTGGTAAAGTGCGATTCGAGTTTTCCCGACGCGGACTTCGCACAACGGTCGCGTAGGTTCGGGCGCCTGAGTGAGTCCTTGCATGGAACTTACGACGAGCCAGCCACCGCGGGAAAGAGCACCCCATGCGTCTTCGATAGTGCGGAATTCGCGGATCGGGCGTCCGAGGTGAAATTCGAGCGACGCTAGGTTGTCCCCGACGCCAGCCAAGGTGGATGCCTGGGCGAGGTAGGGCGCGGCAGAGCGGGCGAAGTTCATGATCACCTGTTCCCGCTCGATCCATGGCGCCATCGGGCCCGCCAATACCAGGAGCGAGGTCCAGACGCCCAATGAAAACGTAGCGCGGGGGAGCTCCGACGTTGTGCGGCGGGCGCGGAAGATGCCTACGAGTCCGCACAGACCTGTCGCAAGGCCAGCTCCTACGACCCAAGTGGGTACGGTGAGCTCGGGGACGTAGCGTGTCCATGCGGGCGAAGTGGCCAATGCGAGACCGAGGCACACCAATGCGATGTCCAGGACGAGCCCATAGGTGAAGCGAATGCGATTGGCCGCGACTGCAGAGGGGTGTGTGGCCCAGGCGCCCGCCATCAGTAAAGTCGGCGCGAGAAGTAGCGAGCAGTAGTGGATCTGTTTGTTGGCGGCGGCAGAGAGCATGAACACAGTAACGGCGAGCCAGACCAGCAGCCATCGATCTGCGGTGTGGGAGCGGGCGCGGCGAACGGCGAGAACCAGCCCCAGCACCACCGCAGGGCTCCAGGGGAGCATAGCGACCAAGGCGGTGTAGCTGTAGTACCCGATGGGACCCGGATGCGTGGGCCGGTCCCACATCACGGACAGCTCCGAACTCACGGCGGCTTGCGCGGCCGCACGAGAGCTCCCGGACAGCCCCACGGGGACATACCAAGCCAAGGCGAGGGCGACTGCAAGCACCAGTGCGCCCACTCGGGATGGCCATGCCGTCGGCTCCTGTGTGCGACTTTTGCGATGGCCGAACAGCATGACCGCGGCCAAGGTGAGCAGCGGTGCTGGGCTCTTTGTCAATGTGCCGAGTCCTGCCGCGGCGCCGGCGGCCCACCCCCAAAGTGGGGCGTGACCTTTGGCCCAGGCGCGCCATGCAGACCATATCGACAACAAGATCCAGAACGCTTGGGCCATGTCGGCTTCGATCCGAAAGCCAAAGCGGACGAACGCATAGCTGGTGACCAGCATGGCAGCCGCCGCCGCGGCGGCTCGGCGGCCGACCCACTCGCGCCCTGCGATGTAGACGAGCGCGATCAGTCCGACCGAAAACACGATCCCGACAGCGCGCGCGGCCAGTGGGGACTGAGTGGTGCCTGCGCACCAGTAGGAGGCGCCAGTGAGCCAATACATGAGCGGGGGTTTTTGGTAGCGAGGTTGGCCGCGAAAGGTCGGCCGAAGCCAGTGTCCTTGCTCGACCATGTCGCGCGCGGTGAGCGCGATCCGCAGCTCCTGCATTCGCGCCAAGGGTAGCCGGGCCGCCATGTACGCGAGCACAACACCAGCGCCCAGAGCGAGAAGGCCAACCTGCACACCTGGGCGGCACCAGCAACGACGCAGATTCACAGTGCACAGTTTAGCATACGGCCGTGGTCGCTGACGCGTTCCGAGCCGCGCCGCTCGGCTGTCCGAAGTCGGGTGGGCAGAGTTTGAGCACGTGACCAAGTGGTTGGCATAGCTGAAACGCCGTGTTTATGCTGAACGTAGCATGGAATTGGTCGGTACGGTTTCATTGATTACTGGGGGGGCGGTGCGGATCGGCCGAGCCATCACGATGGCGTTGGCGAACGCGGGCTCGCACGTCGTGATTCATTATCGGCAGTCTGCAAAGGAGGCTCGGGAGTTGGTGGAGCAACTCTGTCTCCACGGCTTGCGTGCGTCGTGCGTGCATGCGGACTTAAGCCGGCCCAGCGCGGCGGAGCGACTTATGGAGCGAGTCCGGCGGGAGGTGGGGCCGGTGGACGTGTTGGTCAACAACGCGGCAGTCTTTCACAAGCGGTCATGGTGGGACCTTACCCCACAGGACCTTCGGGCCGAGTTGGCCGTGAACTTGGAATCCCCGCTGGCGCTGATGGTGGCCTTCGCACATCAACGGCGGGCGGGAGTGATTGTCAACCTGCTCGATCGTCGAATCGTGGGGTACGATCCTTCCTGCCCTGCGTACGAGCTCTCCAAGAAGGCGTTGGCCGAGGCAACGCGTGCGGCGGCGCTCGCGTTGGCACCCGACATTCGAGTCAACGCCGTGGCTCCGGGTGTCGTGCTGCCGCCGCCCGGCAAAGGAGAGAAATACCTCCGCGACCGGGCCGGAAAGATTCCGCTCGGGCGTCGGGTCCGACCAGAAGAGATCGCCGATGCGGTGATGTGTCTTATACGGGCGGACTCCGTGACCGGGCAAATCCTTTGGGTGGACGGCGGGCAGCACTTGCTGGGTAGCGCGGCGAACCTGATGCCGACGTGAGGCTTCTCGCTCGCGCGGTACAACGTCCGTGGGCGGACTCGACCGCTGGAACATTCGATCGAGCCCAACGCGACGGTGATTGCGCCGACGCAGGTCGAGGTTCGCTAGGGTGAATGAGCTATGGGCTGGCTCTACCGTGCCGTGCGCGCGAGTTCCAAGGCGCGGGTCGTCGTGTAGTACTTCGTGATCATGTTCGGCACTTCCCAGTCCGGCATTCGACCCTCGCGAAGGAACCGCAGAAACTTCTCGGCTACTTGGGCGAAATGCGCTTCGTGCCCCACATGATATTTGTCGGGCACGACCACCGTCCAACCGCGCTCGTTCGGCTGGAGATCCACCCCTGGATAGCGAGCTTGGATCTTTGGCAGAGCGCGCGTCAGCGCGGCCTGTAGGTCTTCCTTGCTCACCCCGGGCGCAGGCTCGATGTACAAGACCGGCTTCCAGTTCTGTTCAGCACCTTGACGAATCACCAAATGGGCGCGGGTTCCGCGTAGGATCGAGAAGTGCGTGTCGCCACCCCCTGGGGGTGCTTCGAAGTTCCAGATGACCGAGACCTTGGCATGGATTCCCCGCAAGCGGTAGATCATTTCGCCATTCGCATAGACGTGCAACTGGCCATTGGTCACGTCCTTCAGCAAGTAGTCCGGCCACGGATCTTTGCGGGTGACTTGTCGGAACTGCTCCGGTGTCAGTACCGTGGGCCAACGTCGCGCGCGAAGCATCTCGACGTCTTTACGCCAGTCCAGGCTTTGTTCCGGGAAGCACTCCCATTGGATCAAGTCCACCAGGTGGGTGGTGACGTCCACAAGCCCTTCGCCTTGTTGGGTGACATCGAAAAACCATGGAGGCCGGACCAGCGGGGATCCGCTGACCATCTTGGAGAAATGGTGGACACTTTCTTTCGTGACGGCCGGTTCCTCCGGGGTTCCGGTTACCAGCGTGCCGAACACTTCGGGAATCATCGAGAATTCACGTTGCAGAATGGTCGTGATTTCGTATCGTTCGGTCATGATGTCGTAGAGCAGGACGTTATTTCGCCGCGCGACCTCGAATGCGCGGCACAGGCGGTGGAAGCTGTCGCTGTCGATGGCCATCGGCTTGTCGGCCAACACGTGGAGCCCGGCTTGGACGCAGGACTCGATGTACTCGATCTTGCGCCGGTTGTTGCCGGAGATGACGACGACATTGCCAGGCCGCTCGCGAATCATGCGCTCGAGATAATCGGGACCGCGGTAGACGACGGTTTTCCAGGCCGTGGGATTTTCCGCGCGGGTGTTGTAGGCCTCGATACGTTTGAGGTGCGCTTCAAGCTCTTCGCCGTCCGGTGCGTAGACGTGCACCACTGGGGAGACGCCGGGGAGCATGGTTTTTTGCACCAAGGCCGCATGGAAATGTCCTGGATCCAAGGTCATCAACCGGATCTCACCGCGCAGGCCCATGGTTTGGCAGGCCACCAATCCGCACGCGAGCGCGCTCAACCCGAGCGCGGCACCGCTGATTAGAACGGACCTCATACGCAACTCCTTTCTCCTTTCGAAGTTAGACCGCCCACGCAGGTCGCATGGGCAACTTGAGCATGGCGTTGGCTTGATCGTCGTTGACAAACCGTTCCGCGCTCGGATCGAACCGCAATGTGCGTCGCAGTTTCATCGCAATATGCGCGAGGTTGCACGCGGCCGTCGAACGGTGACCGACTTCCATCGGGCAGATCGCACGTTGTTTTGTGCGAATGCACTCCAACCAGTTCTGGTAATGGTTCTTGCTTTCGTAGAGCCGCACGGAAGGGTTCGCGGGAAGTTCGAGCAGCTTCGGGTTGCTCGCGTCCAGAGCTCGCAGGCTCTGGGTACCGGTGGTGGGGTCGCTGGCGGTGGCCTTCTGCGCGCCGCGGGAGACAAAAATCCAACCTTCGGGGCCGATGAAACGGATGCCGTTGGGGTAGGTGTTCCGAATCCGAATGATCACGCCGTTGGCGTACTTCATTTCCACATGGTACGGGCCGTGCACGGTCCACAGCCCCTGGGTAGGGAATTCCGCCTCCGCCGTGATTTCCACCGGGCCGGTCAACTCGGTGTCCATTCCCCAGTGGGCGATGTCCACGTGATGGACACCCCAACCGGTGATCATGCCGCAACAGTATTCTTCGCACCGCAACCATCCGGGGCGGCCAAATCCGTTTTGGGGATGCACGCGGTCTTCGGTGTAGGGGACCTCGGGCGTCCACCCCAACCACATGTCGTAGTTGAGGTTCGGGGGAACCGGCATGGGGTTCGGGTTCCCACCGGGTGGATCGGTGGGCAATCCGATTTCGATCTCCTTCACCGGCCCGATGCGGCCGTTCCGCACCAGCATGCAGGCTTGATAGAACTGGCGGCTCGACCGCTGTTGGGTTCCGAACTGGACCACGCATTCGGGATGGGCGCGGGCGGCGGCCACCATGGCCAAGCCTTCGTGGTACATCCGGCCCGCCGGCTTCTGGACGTATACGTGCTTGCCGGCTGCGAGGGCGTCCACGGTTGGCTTGGCATGCCAGTGGTCTGGCGTGCTCACCGTGACCGCATCGATGTCGCTGCGTTTCAGCATCTCCCGATAGTCGGTGTAGACCTCGATCTTGGGGACGGGCTGATTGCGCTTGCGGCACCACTCTTGGATGAACTGGCGCCCCAGTTCCGCGCGTTTGGAGTCCACGTCGCAGACCGCTACGTACACGCCACCGGCGGCGAGCACTCCTGGGATGTCGGCCTCACGGGCAATGCGGCCGCATCCAATAGCCGCCACTTGGATTCGTCCTGAGGGCGCCTCGGCCCCCAGCAGCCTGGAAGGAATGATCGTCGGTGCGACCACTGCGCTTCCACCGATCAAGCTGGTCCGGATGAATTCCCGCCGTTTCACTCGATGTTTCATGGCCTCAAATACTCCTTATTACTTGCGCCCGCGCAGCGTCATGCAGTCTGCCATTGACGCACCAAGCGGTCAAGGACTTGCGGGGAACAATGCGGCCGCCCTCCCATACGCGCGGATACTTGCCCAGCACGTCGTTGCAAACAACGAGAACCGGAGGATCGTGTCACTTGAAGTCGGGGCTTGTCCTATAGCCGCACCTAATCGGCCGGGCAGATCGAAGCTGGCAACGGCAGGGTCAATGATATGGACGCGACAATCGGATTCCACGACGGAGGAAGGTGGGGATGTCCAGGTCCTCGCCTTGGTAGGAGGTCGTCGGGGTGGATTGGAAAATCCGCGGCTTTTCTTCTTCCATCCATTCGAACTCTGGTTGGAGCGGTTTGCGTTCGGCCGTCCCCGAAGCTGCCGCGGCGGGTTCTTGTGCGGGCGTCGCCTCGGCCGCCGGTGGCGTTGCTTGGTGCGGCGTCCATTCTGCGATCAGCAATACGACGCCCAGACGGCCTGCGAATGCTGGATCGATCACTGCTCCTAGAGTGAGGTCGGTCTCCACGGGTAGCTCGTTGGCCACCGCCATGGAAAGCTCGTTGAGTTCGCGGAGAGTCAAGTCCTCACCGCCGACCACTCCGAGCAAGACGGCGGGGGCTTTCGACAACACGGCGCCGTGGTCCAGTAACGGCGAGGAAAAGAGTTCGCGGACTGCGTGGCTCACCCGATCCGAACCTTCCGTTTCGACCGCCGCCAACGACACTGGGGTGCCGGTCTGTGGGACGAGCCGCCGTAGATCGGCCAAGTCGAGCACCAGGACCCCACGCCCGCTCAAAAGCCTCCACAACAGATGGAGCGACCGGCCCACGGCGGAACCGACCAGATCGAACGCCATGGCCAACGGCGTGCCATCCGGGATCCGTTCCATGATTCGTTGGTGGGACAGCTCGATCAGTACGTCGCAGGTCTGGGCGAGGGCGGCGCGTGCTTCGTTGGCGATTTGGCGCGTGCGCGTTCCTTCGGCGAAAAATGGAAGTGTCACGATGCCGACGGTGAACACGCCGAGCTCGCGAGCCACCTCGGCGAGGACTGGGCTGATTCCGGATCCGGTTCCGCCCCCGAGTCCAGCGAGGATGAACACGGCTCGGTAGTCGCGAACCAAGTCGGCCAGTTCCGCGCGCGCGGCCTGGGCGGCGGCTCGCACCGTGGCCACGTTGCCCGCGCTGCCGAGCCCTTCATACACGCCGCGCAAGTGATAGTGGCGGGTGGCCGGCAGTCCTTCGAACATATCGTCACGCACGTGGATCGCCACAGTGTCGGGGCGGTCCGGGAGCCCGGCCAGCATGGTGCGTAGCATGTAGATCCCAGCGTGGCCCACTCCGAACCACGCGATATGCGTCGAGGGGCTCATGATCGGACTTTTCTCCGAAGCCGCCAAGGCCAACGGAACCCACCTCGCGAAGCCGCGTGACTCAGCCCGGGGTCCGCCATCGCGACGTATTTCAACATCCCGGCCACCGTGGCGTACGAGGTGGACGCAAAGCGATCCGGCAGTCCGGCCAATCCCACGATGGACCCGATGGAGCAAGGAAGATCCAACACGTTCTCCACCAGCTCTTGGATGCCCTTCATTTGGGCGCTGCCGCCGGTCAGTACCACCCCACTGCCGAGCACATGGTGCACGTTGAGTTCGTCAAGCTTGTTGCGAATGAGCTGAAGAAGTTCCTCGAGCCGTGCGTGGATGATCACATGGGCGTCCCGCAAGTTGACCGTGCGTTCGCCCAGGGGCGATTGGGTGGGCACGCTCACCACCTGGTCGCGCCCGTCGGGTCGTGCGCAGCCACATCGGACCTTAAGAATCTCCGCAGCGGCCGAAGGAATTCGCAATCCCACGCTGAGGTCATTGGTGACGTGGTCCCCACCAATGCCGATGGACCCAGCCAACAAAAGTTTCTGGTGGGCATAGAGCACATACCGGGTGCCTCCGGCGCCGAGATCGAGCACCAGAACCCCGCCGCGCTTTTGCTCAGCGGTCAGCACCGCCATCGCCGCGCAGAGTCCGCCGAAGGCGCAGTCTGCCACATCCACGGGCACATTGGACACCGCGTTCACCAAATTTTCGATGAGCGTTCGGTCGCCATGGATCAGCAACATGTGTTGATCCAGTTGCGAGGCTTGCATCCCGGTCGGGTTCACCACCTCCGCGCGGCGGTCCAGTACATAGCATTGGTGGATGCTATGGATGACTTCGCGGTCCGGCGGCAGGTTGGCGGCCCGGGCAACCTCACGGACGCGTTCCACATCTTCCGGCTGGACTTCCCGATCCCGATGGGTGATGTGAACGGTGCCCTTGCTGGAGACGCATTCGACCCCCGGCGGCGACAGCACCAAGTGGACTTGGTGAATATCCACTTGGGAGTCGTGTTCCGCGGCCTCGAGGGCGGCTCGGCACGCTGCGACCGCAGGTTCCAGTTCGAGCACACAGCTTTTCCGCAGTCCCTGGGAGGGCTGTTCCGCGGAACCGAGCACGACAATTCCACCGTCCTCGTGCGGTTCACCAACTAGCACGCGGACCCGGTGGGTACCGACCTCGATGGCTGCAATGGGAGCGGGCATAGCGGCCTCAGGGTAGGAGGTTGCGGATGCTGTAATTCACTTCGCCGGTCATGTCAATGCGCACGGGCGGCGAACCTTCGTGGCGGGGATAGTTCCGGACGCGGCGAAGAATATCGGGGAGGTAGTCGAGGCAACTATGCATCGTTCGGCGCGGCATCAACACTTCCTCTCCCGTGGCCAACGTCAGAAGAAAGGTTTCCGCGTCACGGCGGTGCACGCGTAGGATCCCCACGCTCCGTAGCGTGACATCCTTGGCCACGCGCGAGAGGAGTGCAAGGGCGTCGAGAAGATCCGGCGCAGCCAGCCGAATGCCTGGACGAAGTCCCAACGGATGAAACCCTGTGAGTTGCGGCAACGCCTGCGTGGAGGCGTCGCCGATCCATACCCAACCCTCGGCGTCCACGGCCAACGGGAGCTCATACCCGGGCAGCACGATTCGCGCCAGTGGCGTGCGTTCGACTACGCGTACCTCGAGGGTGTCGGGTAATAGTCGCCGGACCTGCACGTCTTTCACCAGCGGTACGCTTCGCAGTCGCTGGCAGATCTCCTCGGAGCTTACGCGGAACAGGTTCTCCCCTTCGCGGAGTTCTGCGTAACGTTGCAAGAGCTCCGGCGTCAAGCGGCCATCGGAGGACAGGTCGAGGTTGCGGATCGTGAAGAACGGGTTCTCGGTGAACAACGTGGCCGTGGCCTTTCGAAAGCCGAGGAAAAGGACCATGCCCGTCGCCGCCAACGTGACTCCCACCAGCACGAGGGTGCGCCAGTGGTCAGTGGAGATCGCCGGAGCCCATCCGGCGCGGGTTCGCGCCCACACCGGTACGTGCTGCGGCGCCCGCCGTCGGCCATTCCACCATCGAGCCCACCATGACTGATACGTGCCCATGCGGATGGCAAGCTAACATGGGCAGCGCGCGAGATTCAAGATCTCTTCACATAGTCTTGGGAACTCGATGCCCGCGGCGGCCGCCGCTTTGGGGAACAGGCTGGTTCGAGTGAACCCGGGAATGGTGTTCAGCTCCAGGATGTACACCTCTCCGCGTGGTGTGAGGCGAACATCCACGCGCCCGAATCCCTCCGCGCCCAATGCGCGGAACACCTGCAGCGCGAGGTCGGAGATCTTTTCGGTCAGCCGAGTGGGCAATGGGGCGGGGCAGAGATAACGGCTCATGCCCTCGGTGTACTTGGCTCGATAATCGTACATCCCACCGATGGGACGAATCTCGACGAGCGGCAACACGCGCTCGCCGAGGATCGCCGCCGTGATTTCCTTGCCCGGAATGAACTCCTCGATGACGGCCTCGGAGTTGTACGAGAGCGCGTCGCGGATTGCCGCGGGCCACTGATCAGGGCCCGTCACCCGGTGGCAGCCGATGCTGGAGCCTTGACGCGTCGGTTTGACGATGACGGGCCACGGAAACGGCGGGGCCTCGATGGGCCGGTTCACGACCACGCCCCTGGGCATCGGCAGCCCACGGGCGGTCAGAATCTCGCGCGTCAGCTTTTTGTCGTACGCGCGTCGGGAGGCCTCCGGGCCTGACCCGGTGTAAGGAATGCCACGCCGTTCCAAAGTTTCTTGGACCGTGCCGTCTTCGCCAAAGTCGCCATGCAGTGCGATGAAGACCACATCGGTGTTCGGCGGTAGAACCAGGTCTGTCGTCTGAACATCCACCTCTTCGACTTCATACCCGGCTTCCGCCAATCCGCGCGCGACAGCTGCGCCCGAGCGCAGTGAGACGCTGCGCTCCGCCGATATCCCACCCTCGAGGACTGTCACGTGTCGAAATCGCTTCACGCAGTGAACTCCAAAACGTTCCACGCATAGCAAACAATCGTCCCGGCTTCAATGCGCATGGAACACCGTTCACGGGTCCAGCACAATCCCAGCGGGCTGGAACTTGGTTCCCCTGGGTCGCCAAGGCGAAGTGGGCGAGAAACGGATGTCGCGAATGTTGTGGCGGCCAGGCTCTCCCAACGACCGCTTGGCTTGGGGGACTGGCGCGATTGCTCGGCCGCGGATGGGCCGCGTTGACGGCACGGACCTTGACGACTACCATGCGCAGGCACGTTGCCCTTGGGCTGGACTCATGCTGCTGAAGTATTTGCTCAAGCCAGAAATTCTCGAGCTCATCGACTCCGGCGAATGGAGCGAACTGCGCGCGTTCCTCATGCAGCAGCCGGCACCGGAAATCGCCGAACTGATGGGCGACCTGGAGCGACGCTACCGCGTGGTCGTGTTTCGGTTGCTGCCTCGAACGTTGGCCGACGAAGTGTTTGCGCTCCTCGACGCGGACCTCCAGAACGAGCTGCTAGAAGCGTTGGCGAGTGACGAGGTCAAGGCGTTGTTGTCCAGCTTGTCGCCCGATGACCGCACGGCGCTTTTCGAAGAGCTTCCTGCAGAGGTTACGCGCCGGTTGTTGGAACTCTTGCCCGAGTCCAAACGGCGAGAGACCCTGGCCCTGTTGAGCTATCCACGGGATAGCGTGGGCCGGTTGATGACCACGGCCTACGTGACGGTCCGCCCCGAGTGGTCCGCGGCCGATGCCATCGAACATGTCCGCAAAAACGGGCAGGACAGCGAAACGCTGGCGGAGCTCTATGTGACGGACGACCATGGGCGCCTGACCGCCACCGTGTCGTTGCGTCGGTTGATCTTGGCCTCACCGACGGCGCGTGTGGCGGAGCTGATGGAGTTCAGGCCCGAGCGGGTGTTGCTTTCCCAAATGGACCGCGAACTTGCGGTGCGAATGTTCCGTCGGTTGGGCGCGCACGCGCTTCCTGTCACGGATGCTGATGGAATCCTGCTGGGCGTAGTTACGATCGACGACATCCTCGATGTGGAAGAGGAGGAGACGACGGAGGATTTCCATAAGTTGGCCAAAGTGGTTCCCATCGAGGGCAGCTTTCGCCGAGCGTCGATATTCGAGCTGGTGTACAAGCGGGCGGGCTGGCTCGTGGGGTTGGTCTTTCTAAATTTATTTTCCGGGGCAGCCATTGCACCGTTTGAAGACCTAATTCGGCGTCGTGCCGTGTTGATCACACTCCTCCCGCTGCTGATCGCTAGCGGTGGCAACGCAGGTTCGCAATCGGCCACGTTGGTCATTCGCGCATTGGCGCTGGGTGAACTCACCGCGCGCAACGCGCGGCGGCTCCTGCTCCGAGAGTTATGGGTCGGCGTTGGGTTGGGTGCCATCCTTGCCTGCGTGGTCTTCGGCTTGGGGTACCTGCGCGGGGCGTGGTCGCTTGGGGTGGTAAGTTCGTTTTCGATGATGGCCATCATTTGGGTGGGCTGCTTAGTAGGGTTCTTGCTGCCGGTCGGCATTCGCCGGCTCGGCATGGACCCTGCGACGGCGGGGGCCCCACTGATCACCACCGTGTGCGATGTGCTCGGAATTCTGGTCTACTTCATCGTGGCCACGTGGGTGTTCAACATGGTGGGAGGTGGGCGGTGAGCGATATCCTCCGCACGGTCCTAAAACCGGACATCTTGGAGCTGGTGGAGCTACGAGATTGGGCGACCTTGCAGGAGGTCCTCCGTCACCAGCCGGCGACAGATATCGTCGAATTGCTCGATGCTGTCTCCGATTCGGATGCACTGATTCTCTACCGATTGTTGCCGCGCAAGCTCGCCGAGGACGTGTTCGATCTTTTGCCGGTGGAGTTGCAGAACCGCCTCGTGCGTCTCATGAGTAGCGACGAGGCCGCGGCCATCGTCGAACAAATGTCACCCGACGATCGCACCGCGTTACTCGAAGAATTGCCTGCCCCGGTCGCCCGGCGCTTGCTCGACATGCTGCCCGAAGGCCAGCGGCGCGCGGCGCTGGCGCTGTTGAACTATCCCGAAGATTCCGTGGGCCGTTTGATGACGACGGCCTACGTGCGCGTGCGGCCAGAGTGGACGCGGGAACAAGTACTCGAGCACATCCGACAATATGGTGCCGACAGCGAAACGCTCGAAATGCTTTACGTAACGGATGAGCGTGGCCGATTGATGGACGACATTCGGTTGCGACAGATCATTCTAGCCAATCCTGGTGCCCGCGTGGCGGATCTGATGGACCATCGTTTTATTGCGTTACGGGCCGACCAGGACCGTGAAGCTGCGGTGCACGAGTTCCGCAAATACGATCTCTACGCCATGCCCGTGGTGGACTCCGAGGGTCACTTGCTTGGGATTGTCACTCACGATGACGTGTTGCAAGTCGCCACGCAGGAAGCGACCGAGGACTTCCACCGGATTGGCACGGTTCAGCCGTTGCATACACGCTTTGCTATGGCCGGGGTCGGCTTGCTCATTCGGCGGCGGGTCAGCTGGCTGCTGGCGTTGGTGGGAGCCAATCTAATTTCCGGTAGCATCATCCACAGGTTCGAGGACTTGATCGCGGCCAATATCGTCCTCGCGTTCTTTTTGCCGTTGCTGGTCGACAGCGGCGGCAATTGCGGATCCCAGTCCTCGACCCTCGTAGTGCGTGCGCTGGCCACTGGGGACATCACCCCGCGAGACGCAGGGCGCTTATTGGCGCGCGAACTGATGGTGGGTCTTTTGCTCGGGGTGCTGACGGCGGCGGCGGTGTTCGTCTTGGGATGGTGGCGCGGCGGCCTCCCGATCGCCGAGATCGTCGCCCTCGCGATGGCCACCATCGTGGTCGTCAGCAGTGTGATCGGCTTGATGCTTCCGTTCCTGCTTTCGTGGCTTGGGTTCGATCCGGCGATGGCCAGCGCGCCGTTGATCACGACTTTGGCCGACATCACAGGCATCACCATCTATTTCCTCATCGCATCGCGCTGGCTCGCGTGCTGAAGGACGTTGCGTTGGCCTCCCCCGGAGGTCTAGGCTGTCTAGATCGGTGGTTTGGATCTCGGTCGCCGCATGATGTTCGAACGAACCTCGGTCGGCCCCCGTCGGTGCTCGTTGCCAAACGCCCGTCCAAGAGTTGGACTCTCCATGGCCGATGTGGTCCAAGGCTTGGACAAATCGCCGCACAGAGGTGCGCCCGGGGACTTCCAGGTTGTTTGAGCGACCCGACTGGACGACCCGACTGGTTGACCTTCGCGGCGTCTGACAGCCCACGCGGTTCTTCGGATGAGCGCGGGTGGCGAACAAGTCCGGTCTCATGCTTGTGTCGTGGAATCAAGGGACGTCGCATGGCACTTGAGCGTGGAGAAGGCGTGCGCAGGAAGGTCTACGGCCGCATTGGACCGATGTACTCAGTCGCCACTACAACGTCGTCAAAGCATACCCACTGCTGGTCGGGCCAATGCTCGCGAGTGGGATCGCTTTCGTCCATGCCGTAGTACTGAAGCCAAAGGCAATTGATTTTGAGCTCTGGTCCCAAGCGCCACCGAAGACCGGTGAACTCTGCGATTTGGCGGCCATCCAACCACATGGCTTGACGGCCATCCGCATGGTCCGCATCGCGGTTGGCCTCGATCATGAATTCCCAACACTGCCATCGACCCAACGCGGGTAGGACGCGAGTGGGTTGGGCGGGCCGCCCGCGATCGGGCCCAGGAGGAAAGAACATGTTACCCCAGTAGCGTCGCATTTTGGGGTCCATGTCCATGTCGAGGAAGTAGCTGTACATCATGAGCTCGCCCGGGGGAGGGTTGCGGCCCCAGGCGAACCACGGTTCCATGCCCGAGCAAAACCACCGGCCGTCGGGTTTGGTGCCAGCCTTACCGAACGCAGCCCAGCGGTTACCCGGCTCGTTGGCCAACAACGTCACGAAGTGGTGCAGGTAACGGTGGTCGGGCGAGAACTTGACGTAGAATCGGACAAAGACTCGGTCCGCTCCTGCAAACCATTTCTTGAGGTCCGCACCCGTGTTCGAGCCCCGCTGCATCTCCATTCGCACGCAATAGCGGCCGGCGTGAGGATGCAGGTTCGTCAGGACTGGGTGGCCACGAATGTTGTCCCAGCGATCGAGCCGCCCACGTTCGAAGTCCTCGTGGAACAGCACGGCGGGATCCTGCTCGATGCCTTGGTCGCCTGGGTACCGCGCGGCGAGCCCCGTCTCCGCGCTCGCTTGGCGCATGGTTGGACTCATACTCGTGCCGAGTACAACCGTGAACCAACACACGAGGCGTCGGACCTGTCGGTGGGTCGTGCACTGAGTCATGGGCGCTCTCCAAGCTGAACAGAACCATTCACCATGTCAACGCTCTGGGATCGTTGTGGGACGCGGGGTGGAACGAGGTTCATCGGCGTGCAGATCCGGAAAGCCGGAAAGGTTTTCAAACACCGCTAGGGTACACCATGAGCCGGTGGCGACGTTGAGAACCCTGAGCTCGTGAAGGCGATATCCGGAACGTTTCAACTGCTCGACTTCGGACCGGTAGTCCGACGTGGGACTACGCGTGGGCCGGCCGAGCCACTGGGCAATGCGCGCGCGAATCAAGTCATCGAGATCGGTGCGCTCGGCGAGCATTAAGACCACGCGCGGCCCGGGCCTTCGCATGGCCACGCGCAGGGCATCCACGCTGCCCGGTTCTTGCCAGATGTGAGAGGTGTAGAAGACCACGCTGGGCTCCGTGTAGCGGTGCCACAAGCACTCCACGTGGGCCGGGAGGGGCCCGAGCAGAGAACGGAGCTTCGGGCCTGCCGCGTGTTCTCGGAGGGTGCGGGCGGCGAGACTCGTCCCAATTGCCAAGAGCAGGGTGCTGGCGGTCATCGCGACCGAGTTCGGCCGCGGGTACATCCGCGAGGCCCATAGCAGTCCTGTAGTGACAGCCAAGACAGCCCAGCCCAGCCGGCGCAGCGGGGCGAGCCACGGATCACGCGCGGCCAATCCCACAAACAGGACACCGGCGACCCCAAGGGCTACGCCCAGACCCAAAACGGCAACGCGCCACCATCGGCCCCAGCGGGGCAGTTCGGACAGTTGGACCGGTGAGGAGAGCGCGGCGCCGCGTCCGAGCAGCAAGAAAAACGCCGGCATGCCGGGCAAGATGTAATGCGGCAACTGGGTCGAATAGAAGGAAAAAATCACGTAGGGAGCGGCCAGCCATGAGAGCAGAAAGGCGCTCAGTGACGTGGAGTCGCGTCGCACAACGCCCCACACGGCTCCGAGCCAGGCGATCCAAGGGAAGTAGCTAAACAGCGCGGTGGGGAGGTAGAAGAATGGGATGAAGCGGCGCCCATCGAAGGCTTCCAGACCTCGGCGCACGACGTGGTAGCCTATTCCGATCTTCAAGAATTGGCCTTCGGTTCTCCACAATGCCCACAGTCCCCACGGGGCGATAACTGCCAACGTGACCGCGATGCCGGCTGGAATGCGCAACCGCCGCCAGGGCAACGGGCGCCGGAGAAAGACCCAACGCCAAAGGAGTAGGCTCATCGCGGGCACCATCCACGCCACGGGCCCCTTGGCGAGAAAGCCGAACCCCAATGCAAGATAGAGCGTCCACCACGAGGTTAACCAGGACGGCGAGGATTCCGAGAGCAGGTCCCACAGGGCACCATGGGCGACGGCCACGCAAAGAACCATGGGCATGTCGGCGACGGCGGCTCGGCCGTGGATCAAGATTTGGAGCGTGTACAGAAACGTCAAGCCAGTGGCCATGCCCGCGCTGACATCCCACCAGCGGGCGGCGCGACGGGCCAGCCAAATGGCTAGGAAGGTGGTCGAGAGGATCGAGTGGAGCCGGGCACCCAGTTCGTTCACGCCCAGCGCCAAGTAGCCTAGCCGCATGAGCCAGTAGGTGAGAATGGGCTTGTCGAACCGGTACTGTCCGTTGAAAAACGGGACGGTCCAGTCGCCACGTTCCATCATTTCCACGGTGGCGCGGGAGAACCGTGGTTCGTCCCGATCCAGCAAGGGGAGTGTTGCGCTGCCTGGCAGAAGTAACAGCATGGCCAGCAAGGCCAGCGCCGCCACGCCCATTTCCCGAACTCGTTCACGGTGGAGATTGCGCGTGTCCATCACATCCGAGTATCGGTGGAGCGACCGGGATGAACAAGCCGCGCGGGGACGGTCAACGCGGCCGGGCCAAGCGCTCGGGAATCCTTGCGCATGGGTGAGGCTAAGTCCGAAGCGGACCGGCAGCGGATCCCATACGCCCGAGCCGGGGGGGCCTGGACGCTTGATTTTGCGGCGAGGTCACCGGATAATTTGGTACGCCTCGCCAGAAGTTGATCTCACTTCCATGGGTCTTCATTCCGGTGAGTAGGTTTTGCGAATCATGGCACAGTGTTTGACACGACAAAATTTGCGTGGGGTGTACACCGCGCTGGTCACGCCGTTTACGCGGGAAGGCGATGTAGATTTTCCGAGGTTGAAGGACTTAGTGGAGTGGCAGATCGCCTCGGGCGTGGCGGGGCTTGCTCCGGTGGGGACCACCGGCGAGTCGCCCACGCTTTCGATGTCCGAGCACAAAAAAGTGATCGACGCGGTTATCGAGTATGCGGCGGGCCGAGTGCCGGTGTTGGCCGGCACTGGGGCCAATGCGACCAGCGAGGCGATCGAGCTGACGCTCCATGCCCGTGACGCGGGCGCGCAGGGGACGCTCCAGGTCACGCCCTACTACAACCGGCCCACCTCAGAGGGGCTGATCCGACACTTCGAAACCGTCGCAGAGTTGGGCTTGCCGGTGGTATTGTACAACGTGCCAGGCCGCACAGGGCGCGAGATTCCGTTGGAGGTCGTGTACCGGTTGGCACGTCATCCGATGATCATCGGGATCAAGGAGGCGGCGGGGAATGTGGACCGCGTCAGCCACATCGTGCGAAACTGCGACTTGGCGGTGATGTCCGGCGACGATGCGCTGGCGCTGCCGATGATCAGCGTGGGGGCGGTGGGCGTGATTAGCGTGGCCTCGAATGTGATTCCTGAGGTGATGGCGCGCATGATCGAGCATGCACTTCGGGGGGAGATGGCCGAGGCTCGGGCGCTGCACCTGAAGTACCACGGGTTGTTCAGCGACCTGTTCATCGAAACCAACCCCATCCCCGTCAAAGCGGCATTGGCCATGATGGGCCGTTGCGAGGAGGCCTACCGGTTGCCGCTATGTTCGATGGCGGCGGCCAACCGCGCGCGATTGGAACAGACGTTGAAGAGCCTCGCGTTGGTTTGACCGATCGGTTCGGGTGGACAATCCGGGCCGAGGCAGCTAGACTGTGCGGTCTTGCGAACGGCGCCGGGAGGCAACTCGGCGTTCAAAATTTCGGGAAGGCGGTGATGCCATGCCCAAGATGAAGACACGAAAATCGGTGGCGAAACGGTTCAAGATTACGGCAACTGGCAAGATCCGGCGGACCCGCGCGGGCCGACGGCACCTGCTTTCGGGGAAATCCCGCAAGCGGAAGCGCAATTTGCGGCGCGCAGCGCTAGTGTCGCCCGCGGACTTCCGTCGCATTGCCCAGGCGTTCGCACGCTAGAACGGATTCAGAAGGAGGATTCTGTACATGCGCTCGACCAATGCTCCGGCATCCCGTCGTCGCCGAAAGCGGTTTTTGAAGGCTGCGGCCGGCTACTATGGCGCGCGGTCTCGGTTGTACCGCACCGCCCGCGAGACCGTGGAGCGTTCGATGGCGATGGCCACGGCGCAACGCCGCGTGAAAAAGCGAGATTTTCGGCGGCTCTGGATTACGCGACTGTCCGCGGCGGCGCGACTGCGGGGGATGACCTATACGCGGTTGATTGAGGGCTTGACAAAGGCCGGGGTAGCGCTGAACCGAAAGATGCTCTCGGAAATCGCGATCCACGACCCGGCCGGCTTTGACCAAATCGCAGAACTAGCCCGCGCCCACCTGGCCTGACCCGTCCGCTTGCAGCCGGCCCGACTCTGTCAGTAGCATGGAGTGCGGGCCCGGGTGGCGGAATGGCAGACGCAACGGACTTAAAATCCGTTTCCGTTTTCGGAGTGCGGGTTCGAGTCCCGCCCCGGGCACGCCCGTGGGCGCTTCTGATCCTCTGCGACTGGGTTTCGCCGTCCGCAGTGACTCGTCTCGACCCCCATGACTTCTCCGCCGCGTGTGGAAACCGCGGCGAGTTCGATGCAAGGTGCCCGAGCCAATGGCGGCATCTACGTGAGTGGGACGAATGCGTCGAACAGTTGCGCCGCTCGGTCGCCGGCTACCACTTGCGAAAAATCGGTGGAGGGTCGTAGTCACGGGTCGCTCGGCCCGAGCGTCGGTTGGCCAACGAGGTAGCCTCGGTGAAGTGGCGTGCCGGTTGGCCTGGAAAATTGCGGGATTGAACTACCGCGTCCGCCGGGCAGGATCCGCTCGTGAAGTCTGGGTGGCGCTGAGGCGATCGCGAGGATTACGCAAGTTTGGCTAGCGCGGTTTCGGCTCGGGATGTGCCTGCCACGTGTTCCAAAGCATCTCCACGATCACCCACAGCGCGAGTACGAGGATCGTCAGTGAGAGGGTGCCAACGAACCGGCTGCCGCCCCTGACCAAATGGTGCCAAGATAACTGTAGCAGGGCGGTGGTGGTGGTCACCACCATGAAGGTCATCGGAATCGCTACAAACGCGGCACGGCGTCGTTGAGATCGTAGCCAGGCGAACACGACCACCAGCGCCAGGGCGGCCAACAGTTGGTTGGAGGCGCCGAAGGCCGGCCAGATGACTTTCCACGCGGGCATCATGACCCCGTTGGGGCCGGGGAGCTCTCGGAAGACCATGAAAGCCGGAACCACGAGGACCGCCAGGCTGGCCGTGAGCCGGCTGGCGGTAGTCCCGCGCCACTGGGTGAGTTCTTCGAAAAGGAACCGCGCTAGGCGCGTACAAGTATCCAACGTAGTGAGGAGGAAGGTGCTCACGGCCATCATGCTAAAGACTCGGGCCGCTTCGGGCGGAAGTCCGACCGCACTCAACAGGCGGCCCAGTCCGCCGGCAAAAACCTGGACCGGTGTCGCATCTGTACGCTCCTTGAGCAGCATCACCGTCATGACCGCCAGCACCGCCAACACTCCTTCCACGAGCATGGAGCCATAGCCGACCGGTTGCGCCGAGCTTTCGCGGTCCAGCTGCTTGGCGGTCGTGCCTGAAGCCACGATCGAGTGAAATCCGGACACTGCGCCACACGCGATGGTGACGAACAACGCTGGGAACACAAAGCCCAAGCCGGCGTCGTGATTGAACAAAGGGCGCACCGCAGGCCAGGAGACCGTGGCCATCCCGCGCACACTCGCACCGAGCACGCCGACGACCCCGCCCAAAAGGCATCCGTAGAGAAGGAATGAAGCGAGGTAGTCGCGCGGCTGAAGCAAGAGCCACACGGGCAAGACGGATGCGCCCCAACAGTAGATGAGCAGGGCCACATTCCAGAAGTGCTTCTGCGAGCCGAACACCTCCGGCACTAGATCTGCGGTCAGCGGCCATCGCAGACCGATGAGCACCGCGGCGAATACAAGCGGGACGAACACGAGAGTCAGAGGCCCGACCCGGAATCTAGCTCGGTAGTGAGCCAACCCGAATAGCACGGCGAGCAGCATGTAGAGCAACGAGGCCGTGGCCACGGCTCCGCCCTCGCGAACACTCAGGCGCGCCGCGTCGGGGAGGTCCGGGCCCACCTTGGCGATCGGTGCGAACGTCGAAGAGGTCAGGTCGAGGAACACGATGATCACGTAGATCATCGTCAGCAAGATGAACAGGAGAAATGCTCGGTAGGCGGCCCAGGACAACTGATGACGACTAATCTCCGCGATCGATCTGGAGCCATGGCGCACGCTGGCTAGCAACGACGTGAAGTCGTGCACTCCGCCTACGAAGATCGCCCCGAGAAGGATCCACGCCAAGGCCGGCATCCAGCCGAAGGCCATGGCGGCGATCACCGGTCCGACAATCGGCCCCGCTCCCGCAATGGAGCTGAAGTGGTGGCCGAACAGGATCAATGGCCGTGTGGGAACGTAATCCACCCCATCGTAGTGGGTGAACGACGGGACGGGATGGGTGTCATCCACATCCAGATGCCGGGCGATCCACCCCGCGTAAAAACAATAGGCCGCGCCGAACGCTAGAACCATCAGCGCTAGAATCGCGATGTACATACCGCTACACTACTACGTTCGCGGGTCACTTCCAATCCTGGAGCTGCGGCACGAAGGGTCGGCGGCGCGAACGGAATCGCGGCTGCAACAGAGAACGCTCGGTCCGGACAAGTGAGCAGATGAGCCCAGGCTTGGCCGGCAGGTTGGCGGACTGCCTCTTGGTGATGACGCCGCGATCATTTTCGGGATCGTACGCGTTCGGGTCGCCATTTTGATCGGCGGCGCAGCAGGCTGGAACTGGGTGCGGTCCATTTGGGCGGCGAGTAGCGTGGTGACAACACAGACTTGGTTAGGCAGGCTTTGTCCGTTGACAGTTTGGGTTGACCCATTGCGGCAATGGATGGATCGACCGGGCTATCCGGGCGGTTTTATTGCGTAGTGGCTCCACCGGCTCGTCTACGTAGAGGCGCCTCCGGTTGTAGACTTCATGATCTGCACACTGTTCGGGATGCTGGTGGTGGCCGCGGGGTGGATTGTGCCGCCGCGCATTCGACGCGTCAGGCGCGATGGACATTGGCTGCGGCAAGGCCTCGCCAGGGACCTCGTGGTCGAACGTTAAGTGCGATCAAGGCGTGGAAGCCGCGTAGAAACCCACACTGTCGCTTTCGTGATCCACGATCCTTGAAATGGTGGGGCACGGTTCACTGCGCGAGGGACACTCTCACTCGGAACGAACCTCGGGCAGTGCCCGCCGCATGATCACGTGAACGAGGATGGGGAGTGGGTGGCGGCGGACTCAGAGAAGTTCATCCCTGTGTCACTGCAGAAACAAGAGCGCCGGGAGGACGGATCCGGCATCGAGCGTATTGGCGCCCGGGGCCGTTGTGGCGGGATATCGGGTGGGTGAAGAACAACGAGGATCACGATTCTGAAGAATTACCCTCCGCGTGGCAGGGAGCCCGCCCACCCGAAAACAAGCGATACTACCGCCTTGTCACGCAGGTTCGGTTCTAATTTTCGCGATGACCTCGCCGGCTGCGCCAGTGCGATACGGTTTCATCTCGTCATGGCCGCGCTCTCCTATACTTAACCAAGAAAGAGTCCATATTTGAGAATTTCCGCGGACACTTGACCCGCCGTCCATGCACAGGCCTGCCAAAAGCCAGAGCAGGGAGTCGCCTAGCCCAACACCGTGCATTCGAAATCCCCTGCAACCCATTGCGGCTCAATGTGTTCAGCGAACTTTTCAGTAGTGTCTGGCACCACTGGCAGCACCACTGGCAGCCCACCGGCACCACCGACGTCGAGTGCAGGCGATGGGATCTGCCGAGGTGACGGGTCCTTGGGGGGTCTCGTGGATATGCCGTCCAAGCTTCTTTGGAAAGCTGCACCCCTCGTTCGTCCAAGGCTTGGAACCGCACCAAAGCATATCATCCAAACCCTGGAACGAGCCACGGTCTCGCTGCCCAAATCTTGCATACAAAAGCCCTGGGTCATCCGCCTCTTGGAAGAATCGAAGCTGAATTTTCCAGAGATCCGACGGGACTTCGGACCGTGACGCTGGCAACCCGCTAGAGCAGGTGAATACCGGGTTACGAGTTATTACCACGAGAACGCGGCGTGCTCTCGATCCCAACCGCCGAGGCTTCCTCGCGGACGCATAGGCGGGTCCCATACCACCGGCGGCGCTAGCACAGGGACACCCCGACACCGGCAAGGCTCTGCCTTAACGTTGTCGCAGTCTCTACCGCGACGGTTGCAGACCGTGCCCATCCTCGGGAGTTCCGCGTGACATGCGAGCAGCCTACCGCCTTGCGCCGGGTCCTCCGCCCCCGCCCTTGCGATTTTTTGTGCCCGGTCTACCGGCGCGATAGCGGTCATCTTCTCATCGCGGTGGTCTCTTCCTGCCGAAGCAAAGGACGTGCCCACGAGAATTTCCGCACATGGTGTGGGCGAATATTCCGCCCCGGGCTCATGTGGAGAAGAGCGGAGATCAAGCGCCTCGGGCATCGGAACCCCCGAACCGTTCGGTGTGGCGTGCGTCTTGGCCCATGTTGGGTAGGTGGCGCGACCGTCGCGTCTTTTTGCGCCGATGACCCGGCGACAGTGCGATGGAACCACAGGATGCACAGGTGGCCATATCGCCGCGTCATTTCGCGCCCGGCCCGGTGGCGAAACCGGTTCGGTCCGTCGACTGTCAAATTTGCACGGCTGGGGTGGGGCGTCTACGATGAAATACCTTGACGCATGGAGACTAATCGACCGATCAAAACCATTTTGTTCGTCTGCACCGGCAATTCCTGTCGCAGTCCGATGGCGGCGGAGTTGTTCCGGTTGCGCGCGGGTCCGCAAGCCCCATGGCAGGCGAGTTCGGCCGGTTTGGCGGCGTTGGACGGCGCACCAGCGACCCCGGAGAGCGTCGAGGTCATTCGTGAGGTTGGAGGTGACCTGTCCGCGCACCGTGCGCGAAGAGTCACGAGGGAGATGGTGGAGTCGGCGGATTGGATCATCACATTCACCGCGAGTCAGGCTCGAGAGCTGCGACACATGGTGCCGGCCGCCGCGCCCCGCATCCGAACATTGGGCGAGTTTCGCTTGCGCGGCGCCGAGGGCGATATTCCTGACCCGATCGGCCAGTCTATCGAGGTGTACCGAGCGACTCGGGATGCGATCGATTCCGCGATCGCCGACCTGTTGGTGGTGTTGTACGAACAAGATTCCAAAGCGCGGACCGAGAGCGCCTCGGCGTGGGCGTCGTCCGCCGCAGGAGGTTCGAGGACGATGAGAGTGGCAGTTGGGTGTGACCACGGCGGTTGGAAATTGAAACAGCAAGTGTTGGCGTGGTTGCGCGAGCACGGCATCGAGGCCGTGGACGTCGGGCCAGCAGCGGAGGAGCCGGTGGACTACCCGGACTTCGCGGCGGAAGTTGCGCGACGCGTGGAGCGCGGGGAAGTGGAACACGGGGTTGTCATTTGCACGACGGGGATCGGGGTGAGCATTACCGCCAATAAGTTTCCGGGGGTTCGGGCCGCGCTCTGCCTGTCTCCGTACATGGCCGAGATGGCACGGCGCCATAACAACGCAAACGTTCTCGCGCTGGGCGGTAAAACGACGGATGTCCATACCCTTCCTGCCTTGCTCGAGGCATGGTTCTCTGCGCAGTTCGAAGGTGGCCGGCACGAGCGACGGGTGAACAAGATTGGGGCGATCGAAGCCGAGGAATCGGAGTTGGCCACCGTGACGCGCATGGATCCTGAAGTGGCCGACGCGCTCCGAGCGGAATGGCGACGGCAGCGTGAGAACTTGGAGCTGATTGCGTCAGAAAACTACGTAAGCCGGGCCGTGCGCGAAGCCGTCGGGTCTGTCCTCACCAACAAGTACGCCGAGGGCTACCCTGGGCGCCGTTGGTACGGTGGGTGCGAATATGTGGACGTCGTCGAGCGGTTAGCGATCGAGCGGGCGCGGGCGTTGTTTGGAGCGGAACACGCCAACGTGCAGCCGCATTCGGGCAGTACGGCCAACATGGCGGTGTACTTCGCCTTGCTCCAGCCCGGCGACACCGTGATGGGCATGAGTCTGGCCGAGGGGGGTCACCTTACCCACGGGCACCCCATGAACTTCTCTGGGCGGTTTTTCCGGATCGTGCCGTACGGGGTGCGGCGAGATACTGAGCAAATCGATTACGATGAGCTTGAGCGAAAGGCGCAAGAAGTCCGCCCGCGCATGATCATGGCTGGGGCGAGCGCCTATCCTCGCGTGATTGATTTTCAGCGTTTGCGTCGGATCGCGGATTCCGTCGGCGCGTACCTGGTCGTGGACATGGCGCACATTGCCGGGTTGGTGGCGGCGGGCGTTCACCCAAGCCCAGTCCCATGGGCCGATGTGGTCACCACCACCACCCATAAAACGTTGCGAGGTCCTCGCTCCGGGATGATTCTCTGCCGGGCCAAGTTTGCCGAGCTAATTGACAAACAATGTTTCCCGGGCATTCAGGGTGGGCCGCTCATGCACGTGATCGCGGGCAAAGCCGTGTGCTTGCGCGAGGCCACCACGAGCGAGTTCCGCCAGTACGCGCAGCAAATCGTGCGCAACGCGCAGGTGTTAGCCACACGCTTGGCGGAGGGTGGGCTGCGCATTGTGTCGGGTGGGACCGACAACCACCTGTTGCTGGCCGACGTCACCGGATTCGGATTGACAGGCAAAGAGGCAGCCGCGGCCCTGGATCGCGCGGGCATCACCGTGAACAAGAACACCATCCCATTCGACACGCGTTCGCCGTTTGTGACGTCCGGCATCCGCATCGGCACGCCGGCGGTCACGACTCGCGGCATGAAGGAGCCGGAGATGGAGGTGATCGCGGACTGCATCCTCCAGGTACTACGACACCCGTCGGATGAAGCCGTCCTCACCCTTGTGCGCGAGCGGGTGCGAGAACTGACGTCACGGTTTCCGGTGCCGTGAACCAGGGTCAGGTTCGGAGACCTGTCTCGCGCCCACGCATTCAGGAAAGGCGGTGTTGGAGGAAGACCCGATGAGCTTTGTGCGAGGACGAGCATCGTACCGGGTATTTCAATTGGCCGCGTCGTGGCCGAGTCGGTTCGCCGAACGGTTGCAATCGGCGGCCCTGCCCTCGCTGGATCATCTTGAGTCACAGCCGTTGGCGGGCTGGACTGGTGGACGGCATCCGTTGGATGTGCCCGTGCGCGAGGAGCATGTCGCCCGTGGCGGGTTGTACCGGTGGCACTTTGTCGAGGTGCGCCGCCGGATTCCAGCGTCGTACTTGAGGGCGATGATCGAGGTTGAAACGCTGGCCCGAATGGACGCGGAAGGAGTGCCCGTCCTCCGTCGGGCCGCGCGGTCTGAAGTTCGCCGTCAGGTGGAAGAACGCCTGTTGGCGCAGGCGCAGCCTACGCTTCGGGTCATCGAGCTGGTTGGCGACGCTGCCGCGGGGTTGGTATGGGCCTCAGCACTTTCGCCGTTGCAGGCCGACCGGATTGGTGTGGAGTGGCACCGAACGTTCGGCCAGAAGCTTGAACTCCTGGACCCAGGGGGCGCGGCCATGCAGCTGGGGTTCGCAGACCCGAGGCGATGGCCGGCCGGGGAGCGGGCGGAGGTAGACCCGGGCGCGGAATTCTTTACCTGGTTGTGGTTTCGAATGGAAATCCAGGGCGGCGACGTACAGTCGGCCCGACATGGAAGGTTCGCATACCTTCTCGAAGGGCCCATCTGCCTCGGCTACGACGAAGGCGACGGCGCCTTGGAGCTGGTGGCCCGGAAGGGCGATCCAATGTCCAGTGCCGACACCCGTGCGGCGTTGCGCAGCGGCAAATATCTGTTGCGGTGCCGGGTGACGCTCGCACGAGGCGACCGCCAGTGGAGCGCGACGATCGAGGCACGGTCGTTCGCGGTCCGTTCTGCGCGGTGGGCCGAGGACGGCGAGCGCGATTCGACGGGCGATCCGCTCGGTGAGCGCATCAGCCAGTTGCGGGAATTTCACGAGCTTTGGATGGACCTGTACCGTAGTTTTCTCGAAGTTCGGACCGATCCGCGGCGCTGGTCGTCCGAAGTTTCGGAGTTGCGCCGTTGGCGAGAAAGGACGCGATGAACGCGGACCACTCACCGGTGTCGATGGACCTGGGCCAGGGGAGCCGTCCCACCCGGCCGTTTCCTGCGGAGGAGTACGTCGCTCGGATCGAGCGCCTTCGCACGCGGTTGAAGGAACGAAAGTTGGATGTCGCCATACTTGCGTCGCCCGTTCACCGGGTATACTTCACCGGATTTCAGTCCAGCCAAGGGCTGCTGGTCGTGTTCGCCGATGGGAGAGCACAATTCTTCACCGATTTTCGGTATCTCGAGGCTGCGCAATCTGCACTACGGTTTCTCGATGTGCGCGCATGGCCGAAAAAGCTCTCGGCTATATTCGCACGGCTCAAGGGAGTCCGGCGGGCCGGCTACGAGGGTGCGGTGGTGTCCGTGCGTACCTGGCAACAATGGCGGCGCGAGTGGCCAAGCCTCCGGACCTGGGCGGATCTCAGCGAGGATCTTGGGACGTTGCGGGCAGTCAAAAGTCCTAGGGAGCTTATGGCGATTCGGGCGGCTGCGGCCGCGGCGGATGAAGCATTCCGCCGGTTGACGGCGGAAATAGCGCCCGGCATGACGGAGTGGGAGATTCGGGTCCGTTTGCGACATCACCTCGACGTGCTGAGTCAAGGCGAGTCGTTCGCGGTGATCATCGCTGCGGGGCCCAACGCGTCGCGCTGTCATCACAGTCCCACCATGCGTCGTTGGCGGGCGGAGGAACCCTTGTTGATCGACATGGGCGCGCTGGTGGATGGATACCACTCCGATCTCACTCGCGTGGTCTTTGCCCGTCCGCCGAGCCGCCGCTGGTGGACGATCTACGCAGCGGTGTTGGAGGCCCAGGAGGCGGCGATCGGCGCGATTCGAGCTGGCGTGCCGTGCGTGGAGGTGGATCGGGCCGCTCGCCGTGTACTCCAACGATATGGCTGGAAGAAAGAGTTCGGTCACGGAACGGGTCATGGCGTGGGGCTCGAAATTCACGAGTCGCCTTCGCTGGCGCCGCGACGGCCGCGGACGGATCTTTTGGCAGCCGATATGGTCGTCACCGTCGAACCCGGCGTGTACATCCCGGGGCTTGGGGGTGTGCGGATCGAGGATATGGTCCACGTCACCGAACGGGGGCCGGAGGTTTGGACTGCCGCGCCCAAAGGTTTCGAGCAGGCAATTCTAAGTTCTTAAAGCTGATTCCGTTGCATGTCGCACGGCCGACCGCAGGCGTGAGGGGCACCCCAACGCTTGTGCGCGGCGTGCGGTGGGGTGGAGCGTCCCGAGATCCCACCTGTGCGCCGGATCCTGTTGTTGAATCGCCTCTGCGCAACGGTTCGAACGATCTGCCGAACGGCGTAGGCAATCGTTGGGTAGGTCTGCCAGCATTCTAGAGAGCCGACGGAATCGGACGACTCAGTTCGCAGCCGAATCTTGGTGGCCGGGGTTCGAGCACCCCTTCACGGATTCGTCCCTATGCGGTTCGGGTAAGTCGGGCTCGGTGCTGCGCAGGTCGGGCGGCGCGAGGACCACGGTGTACTCTCCGCGGGCGGGGCGGGTGGAGAGCCGTGCGCGTACGTCGGGTACGGTGCCTTCGATGGTCTCCTCAAACAATTTGGTGAGTTCACGGCACACACAAACCCGCCGCTTCGGCGCCCGCGCCTCTAGCTCTTCGAGGAGTCGGAGGATTCGGTGCGGCGATTCGAACAACACGAGGGTCTCGGGCCGTTGAAGCAACTCCTCCAGCACCACTTCACGGCGATGGCCGTGCGAGGGAAGAAACCCACCGAACGTGAACCGGTCGGCGGGATATCCGCTGATGGCCAACGCAGCGGTCAACGCCGAAGGTCCAGGAACGACCCATACTCGAATACCGGCTTGGCGGCAGGCTCGAACGATCCGCGCGCCAGGATCCGAAATGGCTGGCATGCCGGAATCCGTAACCAAAGCCACCGGCTCGATCGCCGCGCGGCGGCACACGGATTCGACTTGCGAAGCCTCGGAAAACTTATGACAGGACTGGAGTGGGACGGACAACCCGTACCTCGCGAGCAATTTGCGAGTGACCCGCGTGTCCTCCGCGAGAATCCAGCGGACTTGCCGCAGTACCTCCACTGCGCGCACGGACAAGTCTGCCAGGTTGCCGATCGGCGTGCCCACCACGTACAGCCCCGGGTCCATGGCAAAACTCCCCGCCCGCGGCCGGGCCGGAGCGAGTCGATCCCGACTACACTCCGAGCGCCCGGCGAAGATGGTCCAGCTGCTGCCAAAGTTCTTTGGGCAACCGGTCCCCGAAGGTCTGGTAATGCCGCTCGATGTCGTCCAACTCCGCCACCCATTCGTCGGGTCGAACGCTGAGGAGGGTTTCAACCGAGTCGGTGGAAAGGTTCAGTCCGGACAGGTCGAGCGCGTCGGGGGTGGGCACGCGCCCGATCGGAGTTTCCACTGCAGATGCTGTACCTTCGAGCCGCTCCACGATCCATTTCAACACGCGGATATTTTCGCCGAAGCCCGGCCACAGGAATTTACCTTCGGGCGATCGGCGGAACCAATTGACGTAGTACATCCGTGGCAGATTTTGCTCCGAAGTTCGCTGTCCCATGCGGATCCAGTGCGCGAAATAATCGCCCATGTGGTAGCCGCAGAACGGGAGCATGGCCATGGGGTCACGGCGCAGTGTGCCGACCCGGCCGAAGGCGGCGGCGGTCATTTCGCTGCCCATGATGGAGCCCAGGAACACGCCATGAACCCATGACCGGGCTTCGGTCACCAGCGGCACAGTAGTGGCGCGCCGGCCTCCAAAGAGGATCGCGCTGATGGGAACGCCGGCGGGATCCTCCCACTCGGGTGCGATGACCGGGCATTGACGCGCCGGTGCGGTGAACCGCGCATTGGGGTGAGCGCCTTTCCGACCACAGTCCGGCGTCCATTCCTTTCCTTGCCAATCCACGCCGCGCGGCGGCGGCTCGGCGGTCATGTCCTCCCACCACACGTCGCCGTCCGGGGTCAGCAAGCAGTTCGTGAAGATGCAATTCCGCTCGAGCGTGCGTATCGCGTTGGGATTGCTCTTCATGCTCGTGCCGGGGGCGACACCGAAAAAGCCGGTTTCGGGGTTAATGGCGTGGAAGCGTCCATCCGGCCCCAACTTCATCCAGCAGATGTCATCGCCAATGGTTTCCAGCTTCCAGCCGGGCAGGGCGGGTTGCATCATGGCCAAATTGGTCTTTCCGCATGCCGATGGAAAGGCCCCGGCGATGTAGTACGTGCGCCCGCGAGGGCTGACGAGCTTGAGGATCAGCATGTGCTCCGCCAGCCATCCTTCGTCGCGTCCTTGGACTGACGCGATCCGGAGGGCGTGGCATTTTTTGCCGAGCAGGGCATTGCCACCGTAGCCGGATCCATAGGACCAAATCTCGCGAGTGTCGGGGAAATGGGTGATGTATTTCCGCTGGACGTCTGGGTTGCATGGCCATGGGCCGTCGGGTTGACCCGGTTCGAGTGGAGCGCCGACCGAATGGAGCCCGCGCACAAATTCGCCGTCCTCCCCCAATTGTTCCAACACACGGGCTCCCACGCGCGTCATGATGTGCATGTTGCACACCACGTACGGGGAGTCGGTGAGTTCTACGCCAATGTTCGAGATGGGGCTGCCCAGCGGGCCCATGCTATAGGGGATCACGTACATTGTGCGCCCGCGCATACACCCATCGTACGCCTGCCGCATCGCCGCGCGAATCTCCTCCGGATCTGCCCAGTTGTTGGTCGGTCCCGCATCGGCGCGATTACGGGGGCAGACGAACGTTCGCTCTTCTGTCCGCGCGACGTCGCTAGGATCGGATCGAAACAGAAAACTGTTAGGTCGTCGCGCCGGGTTCAGCGGGATGGCAGAACCGGAACGGACCATCTTCTGCATCAAGCGGTCATACTCTTGGGGCGATCCATCGCACCACACAATGCGATCCGGCTTGCACATGCAAGCCATTTCTTCCACCCACTTGACCAATGTACGGTGACGAATTTCGTGCATGACAGTTTCTCCGAGATGTGGTTGCCCGCATCCGCGGGTCCGCAGAGTGTAGTCACGAGGTACGCGCTTGGCAACCGGATCGTACAAAGCGCGCTGGGGAGGGCGAGCCAAAGGTTCGCGCGGAAGGGCAGATTCTGGGCACCATGCCCGGTGGGTTCAAGCAACCTGTCCGGGACGATTGCGGAACGTTTTCATCTACGGTGCGGTCGGCGGGTGCGGTCATGGAATCAACATCCGCCCGAACTCCACCAATTGCCTTGATCGTGCCTGAACCACATTCGAACAGATGAGTTCGGCCAGACACGCTTGACGAGCGGCCAGTGTCCCGGCAGGCTAAGAGCCATGGGACAACAACTTCGAGTTCGAGTCAAACGGAAGGCGCGCAAGCGGTATTGGAAGCGGAAGAAGGCCCAGTTGAAGGAGCAGGCGGCGAAAAAAGCGGCGGCCCGGAAAGCGGCCCGCGCTGCGGTGGAAGCCGCCACGCGTGCAGCGGAACCCGTGGCGGCACCGGCCGAGCCCGCCGCGCCGTCTTCGGCGAGCAGCGTCGCTTCTCAGGAGTCAGGGCCGAGCCCCGAGAATGCGGGGGCCGCTCCCGTGAGCGCGTCCACGGACGCGACGAATGATTCTGGTAGTTGACGACGATCCTGGCTGCACAGAACTCCTCCGGGAGCTTCTGGAGAACGAGGGGTATGAGGTGCGCGTGGCGTACGACGGAGCCGCGGCGTATCGCCATCTGCGCGATCCGAATTGCCGTGGGATGCTCCTCGACATTCATATGCCAGGGGTCAACGGAGCGGAACTGTTGATGCTGATGGAGGCGGACGGGATTCCGCTTCCGGTGATTGTGCTTACGGGAGATCCCGATTTCGACGAAACGGAAATGCGGCAGTTTCGCAACGTTCGGCGGCTCTTTCATAAACCGCTCTATCCCGAAGAGGTTCTCGCCGCCGTGCGGCAATTCTTCGAGCGGCCCCCGCAACGGACTCGCACTAAGACGGGTCATTGAAGCCGGCGCGTTTCCCACCTGGCCGAAATCGGTTTTGCATAAACTGTATGGCATCCGCGGGTGTGCCTGTCGGGGTGTGCGTGGAGGATCATTCCCCTAACTTCTGCTGGGCGAGGGGAACGTGATTCGAGCTAGCTGGGTAGCTTTCGCGGGTGGTCGAGCGCGCTCTTCGACGATTCGGCAGGAGCTTTTACTGGGCAGACATTGGGCCTGATGCGCTACGTTGCGCTCCGATGGGCAGGGACCTTCGGCTTGCGCCGCACGCGCTCGGGTGGCGCCAGGCACGTCCGGCGTATGCAGTCCAAATTCTCACGACAGTCGCAGCGCGTGCCTGCTGACGCCCAGAATTCCTTCGACAATTCGCGCGCGGCTTGCATCCGACGCAGGGACTGGGGCGTAGGAGCGAAGGTCGGAATGGTCAGCCCGTCGGGCGTGACACCACTTTGCCGTTCTGACTCGGCGTGTTATGGAGGGTGAAACCCCAGGTCTCGGGGCCCTCGCGCGGGCTTGACACGCGGTCAGGGCCGGGTGAACGTTCCCTGTGTGAAGTGGGCGCAGTGGAAACGGATTCTGTGGGTCATGGCCCTATTCAGTGGATGGGATCTGCCGGCCGCGGAGGCACAGACGCCTCCGAACGATGAGCGGGCCGAGGAGCGGGCTGCAATGGTCCGCCAAATTCGGGCCTACGGCGTGACCAACGAAGCGGTGTTGGCCGCGATGGCGCGCGTACGCCGGCACCGGTTCATTCCTGAAGCCTATCGCGGACCGGGAGACTACGGAGATCATCCTTCCCCGATCGGGTTCGGCCAGACCATTTCTCAGCCGTACATCGTGGCCTACATGACCGAACGGCTGCGCGTTCGGCCTGGCATGAAGGTGCTGGAAGTTGGCACAGGTTCAGGCTACCAAGCCGCCGTGTTGGCCACGATGGGCGCGGAGGTCTACACGATCGAAATTATCCCCGAGCTGGCCGAACATGCGCGCAAGGTTCTCGCCGCGGAAGGGTTCAGCCAGGTGCGCGTGCGGACGGGCGATGGGTATGAAGGCTGGCCGGAGGCAGCGCCGTTTGATGGAATTATCGTGACTTGTGCCCCTCCGGAAATCCCGCGCAAATTGGTCGAACAACTGGCGGAAGGTGGGCGGATGGTGCTGCCGGTAGGCCCGAGTGGCGGCACGCAAGATCTGATCACGTTGCGCAAGGAGGGCGGCGAGCTCGTAAAAGAAGATGTGCTCCCTGTCCGATTTGTTCCGATGGTACCTGGAAGTTCTCGGCCGGCTCGCTGACCGCCGTCAGCCCGTGCCGTGGGTGCGGAAGGTACGCCACTGCGGTGATGTTCAGCGCCGGGTAGGACTGGGCCGCCGTCTATGCTGGAACGCTGCCGCGGGTCTACAACGAATCCGCCGTTGGGCACGAGCGAGGCGGCCATGTTGCCCGCCCGTCCGCCGTTGGTGTCGTATTTCGTGCGGTCTCGCGTTTGCGGGGATGCTCGAGATCGTGCCCGGCCCGTATGCCCGAGAAGACTTCACGTTCTTTGTAGTGGCGGACACGCACTATGGCACGGATCCTGTGGCGGACGCCACGACGTCACGCCTCGTGGATCAAATGAATGGCTTGCCGGGAACGCCTTGGCCGGCTCCACTGGGCGGGCATGTAGACCCACCGCGTGGGGTGGTTCACCTGGGCGACATCACCAACGACGGCCGCGCGGAAAGCCTGAGAACATATTGGGCGGACTACGGGTGGACTGGACAAGACGGTCGCCTTCGTTTTCCCGTGTTCGAAATGTGGGGCAACCATGATGGAGGTCCGCGGCAGCCTGTCCAGCTGGCCATCATCGAGCGGAACCGTCGCCGGGAAAGTGCGGCCGTGCACGTGTCGTCGAACGGCCTGTTTTGTTCGTGGGATTGGGGTGGCATTCACTTCGTGGCGTTGGGGATCTTTCCGGGCACCTCGCAGAAGACGTACGACCCACAAGGTAGCCTTCCGTTTCTGGTCGCAGATTTGGCGCGCCACGTGGGCTCCTCGGACCGCCCGGTGATCTTGCTGCACCATTTTGGATTCGACCGCCACAGCGTGGGATGGTGGTCGAACGAATTTTGGGTGGCGTATCGGGACGCAATTCGGCCGTACAACGTAGCGGCCATCTTTCATGGCCATTCGCACGAGACGCTCGGATATGAGTGGGAAGGCATTCCGGTGTTCTCGCCGCCACACCTTCGGCGTTCTCGGCCTGGCACGGAACCTCCGTTCACTCATGGGTTTTTCGCGGTGCGCGTGGAAGGCGGTGAAATGTTCGTGGTCGAGCGCAGAGTTGACGGCACTTGGGGGCGTACATTCCGTGTGAAGATTCGGTGGCCGGCAGAGGAAGGGGCTCCGCCGAGTGCGAAGCAAGCTCCATCCTCATCCCATCGGCTGCTTCCGATCCAAAATTTGGCTCCGGTGGCCTCGGTCCCCGTCGGGGTCTCCAACTACGCCCGGCGTTGTGCCGTCGTAGCGATCCCTTGAGAGTGCGGACTGGATCGCTCCAAGCTTTCTGCCCGGCATCGTACGATTGGGGCCGAATAGTTGCGCCGCCCTCCGTGGAGAGTGGGTGCAGCGAGGGTTCGCCGGAATGATCGCGAACCACAACGCTGTCGAGCCGTTCCGCGCCGGAGCCTTTGGGCCGTCGTTTCGCAGATAGTCCGACTCGAATTCGGAACGACAGTCTCCGAACCTTTGGGCATTTGCATTAGGCCAACGCTTTGGAAAACGCACGCCGATCCCGGCCCACCACTGGTCTGACGAGCGAAGCTCCCGCGTACTAGCTCTGGGAACGGCTCGCGAGAAGTGCTCCGACGGCATCGAGAATAGACGGAACGTCCGCTTCCGTGACTTGCGAGAACCAGAGTCCCGTCGGGTGGATGATAACGTTCGGTCCACGGGCGCATAGGCCCATGCAGCCGGAGTACGAGACCCGCACCTTCCCTTTCCAGCCGCGCGCCTCCGCGCCTTCCTTGAGCAAATCTTTTAGGCGCATGCCCAGCCCATTGCCGCAGGCCTTCGAGCCGTCCGACTTGGTGTGAACGCACACCCAGATGTGAGCCACGTAGGGCGAACGAGCTTGTTGCATGGGCAACCTGGAGACGTCAGAAGGTCCGCACTAGTTTGAACGCGCCGATGAAGTTTTCATCGATGTCACTGCCGGTCTCGACGCCCCCGTAGACTCCGAACAGCCACGCTTCAGTAGGCCGGTAGAGGAAGCCACCGAGCACGGTCGCGCGATCCGGGACGTTTTCGTCCGTGGAGGTTTCGAACATGATTTCGCCCAGCAGTTGGAACTGCGGCCGGAACGTGTAGATGACTGCCGCGCCCAATTGTACGCTGTTATCTGTATCGGCGCGTGCCACGAACCCGGCGCTGGCCACGAAATCCCAGTCATCCTCCACCGTGGTGCCGGCGGCAAGTCCCACTTTGAACTGCGTTTCGCCGCGGCCGAGACGTTTCTCATCGTCGCCGGTGGGAAGCGCGAGTCGGGCGAAAGGCATCAGATAGGGATAGCCCAAAGCGCCGCGATATCCAATAAGGTCCAACCCCACTTGAATGTCGCCGAGCCCGACCTCAACATCGTCGGAAACTTCGGAGCGCCCGAACGGCACTTGCAACGACGCGGCCAACTCTGGGGTTAAGCCTAGCCGCGCCATGGGCACGAGCCAGCCGACGTTGTCGTTGGCATTCGGTTTGTTTTGCTCGGTGATTTCCTGATAGAGGACCCAACCACCCACCTCGAGCTGGCCTTGGTCCGGGAGTTTTCCTTCTTCCACCAACAAGGTTCGGGTGGGCTCCGCCAGTGCCGCCCAAGTTCCCATCCCTACTGTCACGCACACCACAGCTAGTTTTTTCATGGTTCGATCCTTTTCACAGGCCTTGTCACCCATCGGCCTGAACACCTTTATTCAACAAGATCCTCCGTTCCAAATCAAGTGCCACTATGGACAGCCACCTCCAACGCCGGGCAGGACGGTGTCCCGCCTTTGGAGTGGGAGCCATCGCGTGCCAAGGGTGTCCTCGGCTTGGGAAGGTCGGCCGCGGCCTTTTATTCGGTGTGTCGGAGGCGATAGAAGACGACGTTGGTGGCGAAGAGCTGAGGCAGCTCGAGACCGGTCAGTCCGTTGACTGCCGAGGTGACGGATGCAAGGGGGAGCCAAGGCATCGAGCACGGCGTGAGGGTGATTTCGACGTGGTACACGCGCCCGCTGATGGCCAACCACTGGAGACGATGGCGTCCGTCAGCGATTTGAAGCCCTCGAATCTCAGGCGGGGGAAAGCTCGGATCGGTTATAACGCGGTACACGTCCGTGAGATGCCGCGCGCCTAGTGCACGGGCCGCGCCGGCTCCCCATGCGTAAAGCCCCACCCGGGCAGCCGTATGGCCGGTGGAGTTCCAACGCACCACGGGAAGTTGTCCAGCTCCCCGCTCTTCGAGCACTTCGAGCCCTCCGGTTTCGTGGTCGGCGGTGACCAGAACCAGCACGTCGTCCCGCGTGGACGCCCAGTCCAACACCTCGCGCGTGGCCGCCTCCAGTCCGACCACCTCGTGAATGCAACGGACCAAGTCGTTGGCGTGAGCTGCGTGATCGATCCGCCCGCCCTCGATCATCAGAAATATCCCTTCCGGATGTTTGCCAAGCACCGCCAGAGCGGTTCGTGTCATGGCCGCCAACGACGGACAGTGTCCGAGCCCATCGTGCTCGTAGGGGATGACCCCGACATCGAAGGCGGAAGCGATTCGCGAGGCACCGTTGGCGACCGCCGTGGCAAGCGAAAAGGAGTCGGTGACCACCGTAAAGCCCGCGGCACTCCATTCCGCAGCGGACGGCAAGGTGCCACCGCCAAGAACTACGTCCAGCGACGAGGCCGATAAGTACTGATCGGCGATGGAGGTGTAATCGTAGCGGCTACTCGTGTGGGCGAGCCAGGCCGCGGGTGTGGCGTCCACCATGTAGGACGTCGTCAACAGGCCGATGCGGCGGCCGCGGGCTGCCAAAATCTCCGCCGCCGTGAGAAGGTTGGAGCCGGATCCGGGGATCTCGCGGCTAATGACCCCATTGGCGACGCGGCGTCCTGTGGCCATCGCCGTGGCGCCCGCGGCCGAGTCGGTGATTTCCGAGCCTGCGGGAGTTGTGTCGAGAAAGGTCGCAAAGGGAAACGTCTCAAAAAGCAATGGGCGGCCCAGCCAAACCCGCGCGGCCGCCACTTGTCCCGTCCCCATACCGTCCCCGATGATCAACACCACGTGGCGGGGTAACGAATCTGCCCATAGGGCGATCGCCCACGCGCACCATGCCCATCCGAACGCCCAGCGCCACAGGCGCGTTACGCATCGGGGAGTGGGCGAACGACTTCGACCATTTTCACGTAGCCGATACGCCAACCCACGGACTGCCGGATCCATCGGACCTCCACTTCAGTGGTACCCCGTTCTGACCGATCGTGCAATCGTCCGACCGCGCGCACCGTACAGCGCTGCACCGCTGTAGTGCGCCCAGGTTCTAACTTTGTGTTTACGTCGAACAGGTCAATCTGCAATTCGTGGACGCTGGCCCGAACCTGGGCGACCGCTTGACGAACGTCAGCTCGCCCGTGCACGGTTCCCAATTCCGGACGGCCGGATTCGACGATGACATCCTCGGCCATCGCGTTGGCCACGGCCGTGGCTCGTTGGGCGGTCTCGAACACCGACTCCGGTCCCGATTTTTCGAGCGTGCGCGCTAATCGCACCAATTGGGACTTCAGATACCGTTCGTCGCACGGCCGTGTCAGCCACCAGCCCAACGCTCCCGCGCCCGCGAGCACGGCCGCTATCCATGTGCGGTTCCGAACCACCATAGGAGCTTTCCTGCGATACGGTCACGTCGGACCACTCCGCCCGTGTGCGAGGAGCGGGGCATGTCGCGGCGATCACCCATGACCAAGTACTCGTCTGGTCCTAACCGGAGGGGGGCGGAGTTCCAATCCCACTTCCAGCGGACATAGGGTTCGGGCCGAGGTTGCCCATTGACCCACAGTTCCCCGTGGCGGAATTCCACGAGCTCCCCCGGCTGGGCCAAGACCCGTTTCAAAAACAGGACGTGATCGCCCGCCAGCCGAATCATGACGATGTCGCCCACTTGGGGCTCGCGCCACCAGTACGCACCCATCCAGCCAATCCCGAACGCGCCATTGGGAACGGTCGGCTCCATACTGGCGCCATCCACCCGGAACGGCCGTAACCCATGGCGGACCACCACCCACGCCACGGCCCCGAGGACGGCCGCTCTCCATAGCGTTCTTCGCGCCGAACGACCCCAGATCCATCGAGACCAATCCACCACACCATTCACTATCGTCGGGAAGTTGGCTTGGCGCAACACATGCTGAGGCTCGGCCCTCCGCGGCGCGTGGGCGTCAGGAATCCGTCCCTGCCCGGGACCCCGCGCAGGTTGAAGTGGCCTCCATGGCGAGCGTCGAATCCTTTCCAAGGCCGTGCGGCACCGCGGACTTTTTCGAGCCATCCAAGGCTTGGACGCGCTGAGCCCGTACTCGTCCAAGGCTTGGAAGAGATCTGCCCGTCCGGTTCCAAGCGTTGGACAGGTGCCGGCCACGGCGTGCGCGGGACGTGCGACAGGTCCCGAAGTGCACGCGACCGCATTTTTTGATACTCTGGCGGTGGCGTGAAAAAGGTCTTGATCATCGACGACGACCCGGTCATCGGCCGGGTGTTGATGACGCCATTGCGGGCGCGGCAGCACCGGGTGATCATGGCCCACGATCCTGTGCAAGGAATCCGCCTCGCGTTGACCGAGCGACCAGATCTCATCCTTTTGGATTGGAAAATGCCCGCGGGCGGTGGGCAAATTGTACTCGAAGCGCTGCGCAAGAATGTGTTCACCGCGATGATCCCAGTCATGATCATCACGGCGTTCGACGCGCCGGAGCTTGATAGCATCCAGCAGATGGGAAGCGTGGTGGCGTTCGTTCGAAAGCCGTTTGACCCATCCCAAGTGCTTCGACAGATCCTGACGGTCCTCGGAGAGCCCGACGCGGCGGGGCCCACGTCGACTCGGGGTTCGACCGACACCAGCCGGTCGTCGTGAAAGGATCGGCATGGCCTTGGCGCTCTATTTGATCGGCGCTCCCCGCAGCGGAAAGTCCGCGGTGTTTGACGCATTGACCCATACGCCGTCCGGCCCGCATTTTGCGACCAAAGGTGGGCATCGGATCGGTACGGTTAAAGTGCCCGACGAGCGGTTGGACGCGCTGAGCGAGCTGTTTCATCCGCAACGCACCGTGCCCGCCGAGGTGACGTTTGTGGACGTGGCGGCACCTGGCGGTGAAGCGGCGGCGTTTCGAGATTTGTTCCCTGTGTTGGGTACGGCCGATGCATTTGTCTTGGTCGTGCAGGCGTTCGGCGACTACGACTTCGAAGGGCGGCCGCTCGATCCGGTGGCGCAGCTGGAGGCAGTCCTGTTGGAGATGGCGTTGGCCGACTACGAAAAGTTGGACCAGCGACTGGAGCGAATCCGGGCCGATCAGCGGCACGGGGCGAAGGTTTCTCCGGCAGAGGTCAAGGTGCTGGAGGCTTGTCATGCTCACTTGGCGGCCGGGCGGCCGTTGCGTGCGTTACCGTTGCGCGAGGATGAGCTCAAGGTGTTGCGCACGTATCAGTTCCTCACGCTCAAACCGGTGCTGGTGGTGGCCAACATGGGCGAGGAGCGGTTGCGCGAGCCGAAGCCGGACGGCCTCGACGAAGCGGTGGCGGCGGCGGGCTTGGAGTTGATTCGGTTTTGTGCACCGTTGGAGGCGGAACTGGCGTTGCTGGAACGGGAGGATCAGCAAGCGTTGGCGGCAGAGTATGGCATTCGCGAGCCGGCCCGTACGCGATTGATTCAGGCGGCCTACCGAATCCTTCGCTTGATCAGCTTCTTCACCTGCGGCGAGGACGAGGTGCGGGCGTGGACGATCGTCGAGGGAACCACCGCGGCGGCCGCGGCGGGAAAAATCCATACGGATATGGAGCGGGGGTTCATTCGCGCGGAGGTCGTCCCGGCGGAAATGCTGCTTCAACGGGGGAGCTTGGCCCGCTGCCGCGAAACCGGCGAACTGCGGATCGAAGGCAAGGAGTACGTCGTACGTGACGGCGATGTGCTCCACGTTCGGTTCAACGTGTGATCATTCGAACCGCGAGGTGTCCCTCTGAACTCCGTGTAGAGCCCTGCGAGGGCCGACCGGAGGCCGCCATCAGTGCGAAGTAACCTCGACGCGGAGCTCGTTCGCGCTCAGATCCAGCGGCTCGGGCCACTCGATGCGGAGGCGTCCGTCGGCCTCCCACTCAGGGCTCATGGGGGTGAGTTCTCTTCCGATCCATGCGCGCACCGAGCCACGGAAGGGCGGGCTCAATCGCAGCGTGCGGATCCGCACGAGCCCTTGGCGCACGCGGAGACCGGCATGGAACTGGGATCCCTGCACGGTTTGCCAGTACGTGCCCCATCCCCCTGCGGCGGTGAACGGTGCACGGAAGTTTTCCGGACGCAACCGTGGCGCGAACGCCAGTTCACCACGTGGACCATGGTGTTCGTAGCCGCTGAGCGCAAGTAGCAGGGCGTAGGACGACATCGCTCGCGCGTAGTGGTCGCCGCATTCGACCTCGTTGTACGGATTCCGTCGGAGCGGTGAGTAGCGGTCGTGAACTGCCCTCGCGACGGCCAAGCCTTCCATCACCAGACCTTCCCAAATCATGTGGCTGGCAGCGGCGTATTCGAATCCGGTCATGCATTCATTGAAGTACCCGGCCGCCCAGTCGGGCCCGCGGCCTTTGGCCCGATCGTAGTCCCAGTCGTCCAGCGGAAAGGTGCACATGAGCAAGCCGGCCTCCCCGGCTGCAGCAAACCAACGCCCGGTGCGGTAGACTTCGCGGTATGCGCCGGCATCGGTCGTGAAGTTGTACGTCCACAGCGCACGCAAGGCCGAGCGCGTGGCGGCTTCGTCCCACAGGCGCCCAAGTCCAACTTGCCAGGCCCACCACTGGCCGAGCACTTGGTCGATATGGCACCCGCTGCCGGAGTTGATGGCTTCGGGATGAGCCGAGTCGGGAAGGTTGATGAAGTACTCGCCGTTAAACAGACGCCGCACGAACTGCTCTGCGCCCGCCGTGCCGATCGTTTCGCAGGTACGCGCGAAGTCTAGATCGCCCACCTCGCGGGCCATGACGGCGCCGGCCCGGAGCGCGGCCAAGTACATGCCGCTGAGCCAGGCGACCGGCCCGTACCAGTCGGTGTCCAACGTGTTGGGTTGGGCACCCTCGATTAGGCCGTCGCCGTTTTTATCCATGGTGGAGATCAGAAACTCCAACGCTTTGCGTGCCCGGGGCCACACGGAGCGGAGCCAGGAATCGTCTGAGCACAGCCGATGCTCGCGGAGCGTGCGGAGGACCACACCCGCTTGAGCGTCCACGGCCGGTCCTCGATTGAATTCGCCGCGGAATCGAATGGCGCCGGTGGAGTCGTCCATCGCCAGGCCGAAGTCGACCTGGGTGCGGAGGCGGCGTTCGAACGTGGGAAATAGCCACGCCACCGCCTGCGCGTAGTGCCAGACGTGCGCGCAGGTGCCGGGGCAACAGCCCACGCCCTCCCAGCCATAGAACCGGCCATCGTCGAACAGGTAGCAGGTGTTGGTCGCGAGCGTTGCAATGTTGGCGCCGATTCGGTCCAGCAACCATCGAGGCAGCGTGGAGTCGTACCACGTGTCACGCCACCGACGCGTGGCGCTCCACAGCTCGTCGTGACGCGCGACCAAGTGCTCGGCCACGGATCGAGCTCCGGTGAAGCGCGTGGCATAGGCTCGTCGCTTGGAGGTTTGAAGTGCTCGAAATTCTCGGACGTGGGTCAGGTTTGGAAAATACCACGCCAGAACGAAGGTCGTGTTCACGCGTTCGCCCGCCCGCATCCGGTGCGACTGCCATACAGCGCCGGTAGGGCTGGCCCCACTGGCGTGGGGGCACGCATTGGTGGCCATCCAAGCCAGCGGGCCGGCCTCGAAAGATACATGAGCGCGCGCGTCTCCACCTCCGATCACCGCCAACAGAATCTCGCCGAAATCGGGGCGCTCGCGTAACGGGGGACTGGTCGGGCCACGGTCGGTGAACACGATGCGGTCCACGCCAATGTTGCCCCAGCCGCCCGTGGCACGGTCGGCGATGCGTAGCTGCGCCTGGCGTCCCTCCCAGTCGCGAACATCGATCCACACCGGTTCCATGGCATTCTGGTTTCGGCCGGCGACCGAACGCACGACTCGGCCTTCCACCAGGAGCTCCACGCACGTGGCGCCTTCATGCGCTCCGCCGCCGACCAGGAGCTGGATGTACCGGCGTTCGATCCGGAACGGCGGGCTAGTCAATGTTCCGACTGCCCGGTCTTTTTCTGCGACCGATTGGCCCGGGGCGGAGGCGTGGGAATTGACTGCTCGCTCTCCCGACATTCGGAGGTCTCCCTGATAGGCCGGCACGTCGCTAGCGCGGACCGGTCCAGTCCCGAATGCCGTGCCCTCGGCAGTCCACGGCTCGTAACGGCCGCGCTCGAAATCTTCCCACACGATATCCGGCCGCGCGTCGCCGGTGACTTCGGGACCTTCATCAGCCGAGCACTCGATCCCGACGCCCCAAGGCATGTGCGTCACGCGATTGATGCGGCGCTGCCCAGGTCCGAGTCCACTGTACAGAGCCACGGGGTTTTGCAACCATCCCACTAGATGCACTTCGACCGGTTCTGTGCCGAGGTGGTGCAGCTCGTACCGCAGCACGGTCACTGGAAGTGTGGACGAAGCCTCGTCGAGTGGCACGAACGGCGCCCAAGCCTCCAGGGTGACTTCGATCGGGCAGTTCGGGTCGCGGTAGGTGACACGTCCGATGGGATATTCACCGAGAAACTCCACTTCGGCCCAGTCGTCGGCGGAAAGGCGCCGGGTGTACACGCCGGCGGGTCCACGCACGACGACGGAGAACCCCTGGTGGATTGGACTGAATGGCTCCATGGGGCGGAGATAATGCTCCGCGCCCGTTTTGGTTACTTCATTGAAGATTCCCCAGTACCACAGACGGCCGTCGCCTCCCAGGTACAATTGGCCGCACCCGATTCCGCCAATTGGCATACCGATCCATCGAGATTGAGGCCAGCGGACTTTCAAGGGTTCAGAATGAGTTGCTAACGAGGCTACCCATGTGGGGTCCAGCTTTTTCTCAGGGGGAACTAGCTTGGAAAAATCGGGTCGCAGTCGTCCGCCGCACCAACCCGAGCGCGTGTGCCCGAGCCATACACCTGCGAGCACGCCGCGAAGCCAATCCCGCCGTTTCATACATTCCTCCGATCTGTGGTTTATAACATGATCGGCGATCCGCATGCCACTTCGCGAGCTGCGGGCGCGACTGGAGGGGAGCGAGCAAGGGCGCGGGATGGACATTTCCAACACTTCATGGTTTCGGCCGCGCGAAGTGCCCACAAACCCGCGAGCTTGTCTTCTTCGCTGGCCGGGCAGCGGCGGCCGGGAGAGCCCCTCCGCGAGGATGGGTTCACATCGAAGCTGGTGGGTTCCCGCACCAGTGCGGGCCGTTGCGCCGGTTGCGCCAGAGAAGCATGCTCGCTCTGAGGACCCCTGCTAGGATCTCGGGCGGCAGAAATTTGGCTTGGCATGGAGCATCAAGCCGGTATGTTGTGGTCATGGCCGAGACGGTACGAAGGATTGCACCCGCCCCGTTCTGGGCGCATGTGGCGCCGTTCGCAGCGTTCGGTCTGATCTCGTATTTGGGGGATCATGGATGGGCGGCGTGGGGGATCGGTGCAGTGGTCGCGGTGGCACTCGCGTGGCGCTGGCAGCCGTGGCGGAGCGATCCTGCGACGTGGGCCCACGTGGCCCCGTTCGCGTTATGGATCACATTGATGATGTCGGTGACGGAGGCCTCCGCGGCGAACTACACCACCCGTACCGTTCTATGCGCTGCGCTTTGGATTTCGGCGCGTCCTTGGCGGTGGTACAACTGCCCGCACTGGGACCGGTGGCCCTGGGCCGTAGTCGTTGGAGTGGGGATGTGGGTCGTCTGGGTGGGGTTGGAAAGCGACTGGGCGCGTTCCGCGTGGCCAGCGTTGAGCGAGTGGTACGAACGCTACGCGGTGGGACCGTTCCCCTCGGGTTGGGGGAAGCTCCGACCGAGTCTGGAATCCTACCCGTACTTGCCACAGCAGACCGGATGGATCCACTGGAGCATCCACATGCTGGGCACCTCCGTGGTGATCGCTACGATCGAAGAGTTTTTCTGGCGTGGATTTCTGTACCGTTGGCTGTGCGCCCCGCGGTTCACCGACGTGCCACTCACCCACCGTGACGTGCCGATGATGTGGGCGGTGGCGGTTCTGTTCGGTCTGGAACACACGGAATGGGTGGCCGGCATCGTGACCGGATGGGCCTACGCCCTGCTGTTGCAGAAAACGGGAAACATTTGGATGCCGGTAGTGGCCCATGCGATCACGAATTTTCTTCTCGGCATTTACGTTCTCCGAACGGACTCATGGTGGTTTTGGTGACCTCGGGTTGCTGAAAGGCTCGCGTGCGCTCTGGGTTTGTCCATTTGCACGTCCACACGGAATTTAGCTTGCTCGACAGCCTCGTTCGAATTCCCGCGCTCGTCGAGCGAGTGGCGCAGCTGGAGATGCCCGCGGTAGCGATCACGGACTCGGGCAACCTGTACGGCGCCGTCCGCTTTTACCGCGAGGCGCGCCGCCGAGGGTTGAAGCCGATTCTGGGTGTGGAGCTTGAAGTCGCGCCGCTGGTCTATTCGCTGCAGCTTGAAGCGGAGTCAAATCCCGACCTGGTGTTGCTGGCGGAGACGCCCGAGGGGTGGAGTTCATTGCGCGAGCTGGTGAGCGAAGCGCACTGGGTGAACCCGCCGCCGGCCCGGCCTGTGGCCACGGTGGACATGCTCGCCCGTTGGACGCGTGGGCTAATCGTGTTGACGGGAGGCAACAACGGAGAGATCGCGCGGCTTTGTCGCGCCGGGCAACTCGATGCAGCGGACGCCGCGCTGCGACAGCTGGTCGAGCTATTCGGCCGCGAGCAAGTGTTCGTGGAACTGGCGAATCAAGGGCTGCCCGGACAAGCGGAACTTCGGCAGGCGCTTCGGGAGCTCGCGCGCCGTGTGGGTGTCGCATGCGTGGCAACCAACAACGTTCACTATCTCTCGCCCGCGGACGCGACCGCGCACCAGCATCTCCGTAGCTGGCGCCGGGGGGCCACATACCGGGAGCTGGGGTATTCGGACCAGTTTCATCTCCGGTCGGCCGAAGAGATGTACGCGGCGTTTGTAGAGGATCCCGCCGCGGTCCAGCGCACTTTGGACATCGCCGAGCGCTGCCAAGCCACCCTGTACGTAGGCGATGGCCCGTCCGTCCCGGGCGTGGAGCTGCCCGCCGACCTGCAGCCCGAGATGCCGGCCGCGTACCGTGAGGAGTTGTACCTGCGGCGGTTGGCCACGGAGGCATTGCGCCGCCGCGCGCCGCACCTGCAAGGAGGCCTCGCCCTATACGAACGGCGGCTGGCCGCGGAGTTGGAGGCCGTGGGGCGCGCGGGGGCCGTGCGGCGCGTGTTGTGGTTCCGGGAGATCGTCCACGCGGCGCGACGCGATGGATGGTCGTTGGGCGTGGCCCGGCCCAGTTGGACTTCGAGCTTGTTGTCGTGGCTGTTCGGGCTCACTGACGTGGATCCCGTGGACGAGGATGTTCCCCCGGACTCCTTCATCAACACGGAGCGGCCCGAAGCTCCCGAGCTCGCCTTGGAAGTCTCCCCGCTGCATCGAAGTGCGTTCGTGCGGTGGTTAATCAGGCGGATCGGGACCGACCGCGCCGGCCACACGATCACGTTCGGCGTGTTTGGCTGGCGGTCGGTGTTGCGAGAGCTGGCGCGGGGCCAAGGTTGGTCGCCGTCGGACACCGACGCGTTCATTCGGCGGATTCATGTGGACGACGGAGGACCGCTGGGGGCGACGGTGGCGGCGGTCAGTCGCCAGCTTGCGGAGCTTGGTCGGGAGGAGTGGGCCCGGATCCTGACGGCCGTGGCGGGTCTGCCTCGGAATCCGTCGGCGCACCCGACTGCGCTGGTGGTGTCGGACCGTGCCCTGCGTACGCACGTTCCGGTTGCACGCACACCGGAGGGATTTTTGATTACGCAGTGGGATGCGGAGACGGTCGCACGTATGGGACCGGTTCGGTTGGATGTGGTTTCCCATGCAGGGGCGGTGTGGCTGAGCCCCGGCCCGGACGCGGAGGTGGGGCCATGCGAATCGAATGAACTTTCGGCCACACTGGCCGCGCTCGCCATGGGCGATCTGGTCGGCATTCCCTACGTGGACGCACCTGCGATTCGAGAGCGGCTGCGTCGAGAAGGCCTTCGCCATTGGCGCGAACTCGCCCAGTGGTTTGCGTGCGCGCCCTCCGAAAACCGCGACGCGACCGCAGCGACGTCCAAGCGGACCCCACTGGCCGAACCGGGCCGCGGCCGTCGCGCGCGATGGTGGGGACTGCTGCGGGGCACGAATGGCCAGCTGCTGTTCGTGGAGCAGGCTCAGCGGTGGGCCGAGTGGATTGGCGGCTTCACTCCGGCGCGATCGGACTTGCTGCGCCGTGCGGTGGTATCCCGCGACGAGGAGCTGATCGCGCGACTTTGGAAGTTGTTCGTTCGTGGCGCCTCCCAGCGGAAACTTTTGTCCGACGAAGCGCGGTGGTACTGGGAACAGATTCTCGATACTTTAGCTCGACGCGTCAGCCGTACGCGGTTCTTGGCACAAGCTCGAGCGGTATGCCGCGCGGTGCGAACTCGCGAGCGCGACCCGTGGTCATGGCTGGCCCAGGCCTTGGACGCGCACGAAAGTGGGTCTCCCATGCGCCTGTGCTTGGTCCGCGAGGCACTGGTCCGCGGGTGGGTCCTTCGTGGGCCGGACTTGAATCAAAGTCGCGCGGTGACGGTACGCGAAGCTGATGGCGTTCGCCTCGGTCTTCTCGGCGTGCAGGGACTGAACGAGCACGCGGTCGATGCCTGGCTGCGCGAGCGTGACCGTCGGGGACCATTCCGTAGTGTCGCCGACTTCATCCAACGGGTGGACATGCAGCAGTGGACTCGGGCTATGGCCGGGGCGTTGGTCAGCAGTGGGGCGTTGGACGGCTTAGGTGCTTCTCGCGATGCCGCGGCCGTGGAGTTAGAAGCGGGTTTGTTCGGGGCAAGTTCGGGCCGAGCGGTGGAGATGCCTCGGCGCACGCGATGGAGCGAGGAGCGAGAGGTTCTGGGTTTTCCGGTGAGCCCGCATCCTCTGGCCGAATGGGCGTGGCTTCTGTCGTTAGCAGGATTCCTCGGATGGGCCTCCGCGGACGCGGGTGTGGGAATGTGCGTCCCCTTGGCCGGAGTACTGGTGGAGCGGCGTACCGCGGGCGGGCGGGAACAGATTCGGTTCGACTGGTGGTCTGGCGAGGCCTGGGTCGACATGGAGGAAGGGGGAGATTCCAACGTGGAGGTGTTGGACGGCGAAGCCGGATGGGTAGTGGCCACCCAGGTGAGGGAAGATCTTTGGCGAGCCCGGGGCCCGATACGTCGGATCGACGAAATCGACGCGCATCTGCGTCAGTTGCACATTTCGCCGCCGAGCTGGATGACATGGCGGCAGATCGCCAAGGCGTTGGAAGAGGTCGTTGCGCAATGGCCAGGGGAGATCCCGGTGTGCGTCAACGCCGTCGGCCAGCGCGGATCGCGGCGAAACGGTGCGCGCGTGAGGCTGGGTTGCGAATGCGTGAGAGCATTGGCCCGAGCGTTCGGACTTGCCTCGCTTCAGGTGAAGCTTGACCTGGGAAGAGAGTAAAATAAAATTCAACGAAGTAATGCGCCGTTTATTGTCCGTTGCTTTCGTGGTCGGCCTGTCGGTGTCGGGCATGATCCCGATCGCCCTCGGGCAAGACACATATAAGGAGACGTGGGCCGCGGCCGCCTCCGCGCTGGCGCGCGGAGCGTACGAGGATGCGATCCCGCCGCTGCGGAAGCTGATCGAGTGGTTCGGCGACACGGACAAGGCCAGCATGAAGGCTGAGATGGAGTCGGTGTACTACCATCTCGGGCTGTGCCACTTGTTTCTTGGCCAGTTCAGTGAAGCCCGCGAGGTGTTCAATACATACCTTAAAAAATTTCAGTACGGCGCCCACGCCTCGTTGGTGGCAATTTTCATCGGCGACACCTATCGGTACGAAGGCAAGACGGGCGACGCATTGGGTGCGTACGAAAAAGCCCTGAAGTCCTACGAGTACAACCTGGATCTGAAGACGGATCTCTGGGTGTGCATGGCTAAGTGCCACTTGGCGACGGAGAAGTGGTCGGCGGCCGAACCGCTGTTGCTGCAGGTCTACCGGAATGCGCCGGATGGCTATCGTCGGAACTGGGCAGCGGCGATGTTGGCCACTGCGTACTTAAAGGACCACCAGCCGGACAAGGTGTATCCGATGGTCCCGTTGCTGCTGCAGCGGGATTCCTTTGCTGCGCGTAGTGTGGCGCTGAACATGGCGGCCTTGGAGGAGGGCGACCGGCTGTTCATGGAGGACAAATATCGCGACGCGTTGTGGGTGTACCGGGTTGGTGTATCCCCACGACCTCTTGCGCCTCAATGCCCAGACCCAACTCGAGCGGTGGCGGTTGCAAGTTCGTCGGTTCCAGCGGTACCTGGGGTTCGCACGCGAACTGTTGCGGGCGCAGGAGACGGTTTCCGAGATCGAGAGCGAGCTCCAGGCGATCGAGAAAATTCCGAACTACGATGTGGAGCTTCAGTACCGCATTGCGCGCGGGTACATGGAAACGCGTCGGCTTCGCGAGGCCTCCGAACTTTTCTACGCATTGTACAAGGATGCGCCACCGGAAAAGAAAGAAGAGACGCTGTACCTCTCGTTTTTGTGCGCGCTTCGAATTCGGCCGGCCGACCGGTGTCTGGCGCGCGGGCATGAGTACATGGACCGATACCCCGGGGGGCCGCACTACGATGCGGTGTCGTTGGGTGTGGGGCAGATCTACGCGGCGGAGCAGAACTGGCCCAAGGTGTTGCAAGTGCTCACGAAAGCCCTGGAGGTGCATCCCAAGCACGAGGACATTGCGGAGGTGCTGTTCTTGCTCGGCTATGCATCCTTCATGGAGGAAAAATTCGCCGACGCCCAAGGGTATTTGGGGCGCATTGTGAAGGAGTATCCGGGCAGCGAGCGCGAGGTGGACGCGCTGTACTGGCTGGGCATGGCGTACATGTTCGACCGAAAGTACGAGGAGGCGCAGCCGAACTTCGATCGAATTTTGCGCGACTTCGGAACCGCCATGTATGCGGAGGACGCACTGTTTCGCTCCGCCACGTGCGACTATGCGCTGAGCCGATTTGAGGAGGCGGAGCGCAAGCTGCTGCGCTTCTTGGAGCGGTATCCCGAGAGCCGACTCAGGGGCGAGGCGCTCGTGACGCTGGGCGACATTTCTGGCGCGCTGGGTGAGTTGGAGGAAGCCGTGCGCCGGTACAAGCAGGGGATGGAGGTCCCGGACCTGAACATCGAACTCTACAACCATGCCGCGTTCCGTGCCGGCGAGATGCTGCGGGAACTTCAACGTTACGACGATGCCATCCGGCACTTTGAGGACTACATCGCTCGCGCTCGGCCGGAGTCGAACATTCCGCTCGCGATTTATTGGATCGGCGAATGCTACTGGGACAAAGGCGAGCCCGAGGTGACGCTCGCGCGCTTTCTCGAGGCGGTGGAAAAGTACGGCGGCGATCGCACCGAACTGGGCGTGGATTTGATTCTGGAGAAGTGGGTGGACCGCACGCGCGGCGCGGGATCCCATGGTCGGGCGGCTTGGAGCCGGTTGCGCGACCTGCTGCGCCGCGCATTGGAGTCCCGGCAGTACACGTTGGCGCTTCGGCTAGAACGCGTGTTGATGTATTCGCCGGAGACCTCGGACACTGAAAAAGAGGCGATGCGGAAGTTCATCTTGCGCCCGGAAAGCCTCAAGTGGGCCAGCGCAGGCGTTCTCGAGTGGATCGTGCAAGAGGCGGCGGCGAGTCAACCCCAGCTGGCGCGAGAGGCGGCGGAAACACTCGTCCGCGACTTCACCGAAACGGACTACGCGTTGAGCGCGCGGCAACTCATTGCGGAGCAAGCAATCGCGGAAAAGAACTGGGACCTGGCCATCGTCCAGTACAACATTATCCGCGAAGTGTTTGCGACGTCCGACGCCGCCGCGGATGCGCTGTTGAAGCTCGGCAAGCTGTATCAGGAGAAAGGGGAGTATGATCTGGCGGACCAGGCGTACCGCGATTTCCTGGCGGCCAAGGAGTGGAAGGCCCGATGGCCCGAGGCCCTATACGAGCGTGGGCGGCTTTGGATGGCCCGGGGGCGGTACGAAGAAGCCGCGGCGTACTTCGAACGCATCTACGTGCTTTATGGCGGACACAAGGAATGGGTCGGGCGGGCGTACCTGGCGCGCGCGGAATGTCTTGCCAAGTTGGGGCGGTTCCGCGGTGCCATTGAAACGTTGGAGGAGTTTGTTGGCCGACCAGAGTACGCGGATCTGCCCGAGGTGGCCCAAGCCCGTGAGATGCAAGAGCGATTGAAGGCCAAGCTGTGATCCGAGCAACTTCCATCCTCGGCGGTTGGATCTGTGGGGCCTTGGTGGCCTATGGTCAAGGCGCCAGTGGGCCGCAGACGGCCACCGTCGCGCGGGCCGCCGCCGAACCCGGGGTGTTGGTGCGTCTGGTCAAGGAAAACGAAGCCCAACGCGAAGTGCTGTTGGTCCGGCGGCAGGGCGATGTAATCTTCTTTCGGCTGACGAACTCGCCGCCAGGGGTGTACTCGCAGTTCAAAGCCGCAGACTGGGATGAGGCAGAGTTTAAAATCCAGATTCCGGAACAAGCGGCCTACCTGGAGGCATCGCGTCGCCAGTGGGCGTCCGCCGCGCGTCGGCTGCACGTGGCCATTGCGCCGGCGTTGCCGTTTTTGGACTTGCCTCAGAACAACGTGTTCGAGCCCGCGGTGCGCACGGCGTGGTACTATGTGCGAGCGGCGCAGCAAGCGGCGCGCCGTGGCGAGGGCGGGCAAGCGGACGCACGTACGTACTACACCGCCGCCTACGAGGTGTTTCGTGAGGCCGGGCGTGCCGCGTCGTGGCATCCGTACGGGCAGTGTGCCGCCATCCGCGCTACGCTGTGCCTCGTGGAGTTGGGGCGGCTCGACGAGGCCGAGGCCGGGTTGGCGAAACTTCCCGAGCCTGAGATCGGCGACACGGCCTGGGGCGTGTACTGGTTGGCCCGTGCGCAGCTCTACTACGCGCGCGAACAACCCCGCTACGCGCTGGAAGCGGCCATTCTCTCCTACCTGCACGAGAACAAGGACGTGGAAACTTTCCCCGACGCCCTCATGTTGGCCGCGCAGTGCTACGAAGACGTCAACGAGGTCCATCGCGCGCGCGACGTCTACTACGAAGTCGCGCGGCTGTTCCCGGGCACGGATTGGGGGGATGAAGCGCGGGCTAGGTTAGTAAACATCATGGAACGCCGCATGACCGAGCGCCCCGAGGACCCCAACATCGCCGGAATTTTCTTTGGCACCGAAGAGGACATGAACGAAAAGGTCCGGAAGTTCTTGAAGGAGACCGAACCGAAACTGAATAGTTCCACGACAGGAGACAAGCAACCATGACCCTACGAACCTCACGCAGCATCGGAGTTTGGATGTTGGCGATCGCTCTCGGCTGGGGCGCGATGGCTTGGGCCCAGCAGGCCTCACCGGCGGTCGCCCAGCCACCCCCCACCAAAGATGTGGAAGTGAAGATCACTTTGTGGGACCTCTGGGTGACGGGCGGGTGGGCGATGTATCCCATCGCACTCCTCTCTATCCTGGGGGCGGCGCTGACTGTGCATGGGTTCCTGTTCACGCGCCCGGAGAAAATGGTCCAATCGCACCTGGTGCCGATATTGCAGTCGCACATCAACAACCTGGATTTTCGTGCGGCCAGCGCGCTGTGTGCACAGAACCCCGGGGTCTTGACCAACATCGTCAATGCCGGCCTGCTTCGGTTGGCGGACGGCATTACGGACGTCGCCGTGCTAGAGAAGGCCATGGAAGAGGCCGCGGTGGAGGAAAACACCAATGGCCTGCGGCCTATCAGTTACCTCTCGATCTTCGCGTCCACCGCGCCAATGTTCGGACTGCTGGGTACGGTGAGCGGTATGATCAAGGCGTTCCAAAAAATCGGGTTGGGGGCGATGGGCAACCCTGAAAAGCTTGCCGGAAACATTGGCGAGGCCATGATCACCACGGCGTTTGGGTTGATCGTGGGCATTCCGCTGATGTTCTTCTATTTCTACCTCAAGTCTAGGTTTCAAGGGAACATGGCGCGCATCGGGCGCTTGGCGGGCAACCTCACCCACCACATGTCCTCGATCTTTGACCGACTCCGTACCGGCGAGCTGCCGTTGGATCGCGTGACGTTACCGGAACTGATGATGCCGTTGCCCGCGGCGAGCCCCGCGCCGGCTACATCGCCAGCCCCAACGACGTCGACCCCCGGAGCTTGACCATGAGGCTGATCCGCGAAGACGTCGAAGAAGCTAAGTTCCAGATGGCGCCCATGATCGACATGGTGTTTCTGCTGTTGGTCTTTTTCATGTGCGCCTCGCAGATCAGCCAGAACAAGGCATTGCAGCTGGAGCTTCCCGTGGCGACCAAAGGCGTCGTTCCCAAGGAACGACCCACTCGTTGGATCGTCAACATCTTCGCGGATGGACAATTGTTCAGCGGCGATCGGCCGTGTTCAGTGGACGAGCTCAAGGCCGAAGTTTCTCGACGGCTTCGAGAAGAGCCGAATACGAAGATCTACCTGCGCGCGGACGCCAAGGCAGAGTACCGTCACATCAAAAAGGTGCTCGAGGCCATGGCCTCGATCGGCGTGGATGATTTCATTTTTGCCGTGTTCAACCCCAGCGAGAGTGCACTTTCCCCATGAAGTTCCCTACGTTCGAGATCGAAGACCCGGACATCAACGTCTCCTCGCTGATTGACATGGTGTTCCTCCTGTTGTCCTATTTCATTGTGTCGGCCAGCTTGGTCCGCTCCGAGGCGGATCTCGGGATTCGCCTGCCGGGCATGCTGGCCCAAGCGCAGACGGTGGACATGGCCGACGAACAGATCATCGAGATCCGTGATACCGGTCGAGTGGTGCTGAACGGGTTGGAGTACGACTCGCCCGACTCGACGGAGCTGCCTCAACTGGTCCAGGTGTTGACCCGGTACCGATTAGCCTCCGAGGCGGCGCGCGCCGAGCCAATGATCACATTGCAACCCGACGACAAGGCCCGCCACCAACGGGTGGTGGACGTAATGAACGCCTGCGCGCGGGCAGGGATCAAGAACGTGACCTTCGCCGCCGGAGGTGGCTAAGCTAGGAGGGTCGCGCAGTGAAATCGGCTGTGCCATTGGATGTGATCCTCTCGGGCTTCGGATACCTGAAGCTCTCCGAGGAGCGGCGCCGAACGCTGTGGACCGTGGGGTTGATCAGCCTTTTGCTCCACGTGGCGGCGTTGCTGGTGTTCGGCTCGTGGGTAGTCATCCGTTCGTTGTTGGAAGAGCGCACGGTCTTCACCGCTCCGCCGCCCCTCAAAACCTATGAACCGCGCAAGCTGGAACATCAGGTGAAGGTGACCAAGCGGCAGCGCAGTTCTAGCCGACCGGCGGTCATGCCCCGAATGGTCGCGGCGCGGCCGTCGAGCCTGGCGTTGCCGGAAATCAAAGTGGATCCCAAAGTGGTCCGGACCAGTTTCCAGCCGAAATTTAAGGCGATCACCGGCATCGGGCTCGGCGCGGGCCTGGGGCAGGGCTACGGGCTGGGAGGCTTCGGCGAGGGCGTCTCGGCCTTCGACTTCTTCGGCATCCGTGGCCGCGGTGAAAAGATCATGATTTGTGTGGACGTGTCCATCAGTATGGTGGAGGAAGAGCGCGGTGGGTTCGAAGGGTTCGATCGAGTCCGTGCGCGACTCGGCCAGGTGATCGATGCGCTGACGGAGAAGACGTTGTTCAACGTTGTGGTCTTCGCCGATGCCGCGCAGACGTTCCGGGACGAGATGGTGCCGGCGACGGACGCGAACAAGCGGGAGGCGAAGAAGTTTCTAGCCCAGTTCAACACTCCCAAGAACTACGGTTTGACTTCGGGCAACGTCCGGTCCGTGGACCTCGGGCTGAAGGCGAAAGGCGGCACCACCCGGCTGGACTTGGCCCTCACGGCGGCGTTCCTCCAAGGCGCCGATACGATCTTGATCATTTCCGACGGACTTCCTCGCGTGGCCAAAGATATCACGGCGGATCAACTGGCCGCGTGGAATGCGCGGTTGGAAGAGTGGCGCAAAGCGAACGAGGCCGCGCTCCGTGCTTATGACGAAGCCGTAGCCAAGATGGAATGGCGCGAAGAGCGCGTGTGGATTCCACCGAAGCCGGCTCAACCCGCCAAGCTGCGCGAGAACGGCGGCTCGGGCGGTTCGGGACCTACGGAGGGCCATTGGGCAACTCGACGGGTACCCACGCGCCCATTGCCACCGCGGCCGAAGCCGCCCGAAATGCCGGAGAGCATGAAGTGGTGGACATTGGAAGATTTCTTTGAACATTTCCGGCTGTTGCACGAGCAATGCTATGTCAAGAAAGGCAAGAAGCCGCCCGTCGTGCACGCCATCGGCTACGGTATTGACAAGGAAGGCGCGGATTTCTTGCGCGAGTTCACCAAGAAGTACAACGGCTCGTTCCGCAGCATCAGCCGAATTCAATGACGCGCCGCCGGCTCGGCGGTCGTGATGAACTCGAGGTAGTCGTGGAACACCTCCACGAGGCCGGCACCGAATTCCTCCCACAGCGCGCCGGAGGGCGGACAAGACCGATTCGCAATCCAGTTGGCGTTCAACTCCAACACTACGGCATCCAGCCCATAGCGCGTCCAAATCCCTTCACCAAAGGTGCCGGGATTGGAGAAAATCGAGTGGCCTTCAGAAAACCATGTGTATTGGCGTAGCGCGGCCTCCAAACGTTCCATGCGACTGCGAAACTCTTTCAGCGCGGGTTCGTCGCCGGCCGGCAGGTGGAGTTTACCGTGGCCATCGTTGTGCAAATCAATGAGTAATGCAGGACGGCGATTTGCGGCCAGTTCGCGTTCGAGCCATCGCTCGAACGCTGCGTTCTCGGGTGCTACTTCGGGGTCGGCGGGAACGTCCCACTTTCGATTGAGGTCTGCCCCACGGGCGTTGAACCGAGTCCAGCCGGCGACGACTCCGTCCTTGTTCGCCATCGGCAACACGCAAACTTTGCACCGAGTCAACAACCGCTGAGAGGCGACGTCCATGGACACCAATCGTCGCAGCAGCCCTTGAACCACCCAGTTGCCGCCGGACTCCCACGGATGTGCCCGCGCGCGCAGCACGATGGAACATGTCGTCGTCGGCGCGCCCACGGTCACCATTTCTAGCGGCCGTCCCTGTACAGTTTGGCCGACGACTTCAACGGTGACCCGTGGGCTGCGGCGGAGTTCTTCGAGCAGTCGTTCTAGGTCGGAAAGCCGGTATGGCTCCACGCGCGCGATGTGTAGGCAGGGGCCGGGCATGGTCACCGCAAGGCGCACGCAGTTGGAGTGGAGGATTTCGGTCGCCACGGGACTCCATTCGCGCCCATTCGGCGACACGTAGAGAGTGCTCATTTCGTTCGCTGCGGAACTTGATCGTCCGTTCCACACGTTCAGCAAGTTCGTGAACTCCAGTGTCCAGGTGGTGCCCGAGGGAGCATGCAGCACCGTATAGATATGCCCAGCTGCGCGGTTGGGAGAGTTCCGTTCCTGGTCGTAGACAAGGTGGATCCGAATCTGTCGCTCCCCGATGAGCTCCCACCACAGCGGCGAGCCGTTTTCCATTTTGGTTTCTAGGTAGGGTAGCTCTGGCTGGGCCATCGCGGCAACGGACAGGGCAGCCAGGGTTAGGAACTCCTGCGTGGTGCGTGTCATTGGGGTACTGCTCCAACGGATCCGACGCGCGAGCGGTAACCTTGTTCCAGATCTGCGGTGGTGGCGAGATCGTAGTACATGCCCACGGGGCCATGGGGGCGCAAGGCCGCCTGAACGTTGGCCTCCTCGGATGCCCAAACGCTCAGCAGTTCTTTCGGTACGAAATCGCGCAGGGACGCCGCCTCGCCGAACGTCCGCTGGGCGCGCGTGAATTTTCCCGCGGCGCTCAAGGCCAGAGCCAGACGCACAGTGGCTTCAGCTTCAATGGACCGCGCAGCGTTCCCGGCTTGGCGTGCGCGCTGCCGGGCTTCTTCGTAGGAGGCGATCGCATCTTCGAGTCGGGATTTGCCCTGAAACGCTCGCCCCCGCAATAGAGCGATGTCCGCAGCCTCCGTGTCGGCCAGCGTAGGATCGCCGATGTCCTGCACGGCCTCCAGCGCGCGCTCGGGTTGACCTGCGGCCAGCCACGCGCGGGCTTCTTCCCGACGGGCCTGTCGCCAGAGCTCAGTTTGGCCCACGCTCGGAGCCACCGCCAGCGCGGCGACGTTCGACCAGGCTACGGCCGCGTCCACATGCCGACGTTGGCGGGTGCGTGCACGTGCCAGGATTTGCGCCGTGGGCAACTGCACGGCCGCGTTGGTTTGGGATGAGCGGTTCCAGGCTTCCAACGCCCGGCTGGCAAAGTCTGCAGCTCGCTCGTCGTCGTTCAGTTCGGCAAACACCCACGCCGCTTCGGACAGGAGCTCACCCACCAGCTCTGGTGACTCGACCCGCAACGCGTGGGCTTCGTCCAATGCGCGTTGCAACCAACGGAGGGCTTCGACGCGGTCGCCGGCCCGGTAGGCCAGGCGAGCGCGGACGCGATAGATCCGCGGCCTCGTTTCGGGTCGGAGCGGTTCGCGACAGGATTCGAGCCGTTGCAGAGTAGCGGCGGAGAACGTTGCATCGCCCAGTTCCGCGGCCATTTCGGCGATCTGAATCCAACACGTGTCGGGGGCAGGCTCGCCCCGCTGCACTTCCCAATGTTCCGCCGCTGAACGCCATGTGGCCAACACTTCCTCGCGCGAGCGGCCGACCGCCCAGCGCGCGTTGCCAAGTTCGAACTCTACCGGCGCCTGGGATCTCACCAAATTACGGGACTGTAGCTCCGACAAGGCGTTCTCGCACTCAACATCCCGATCTCGCGGCGGGCGGCTTCCATGCCCTCTTTCGAAACGCTGTACACGCGAACCGTGCCGTCGTCCTCCACGTCAATCTGGACTTTGTACGTTTCCGTGATACGACGGATGTTCTTGCCGCCCGGTCCGATCAAGGCGCCAATTTTGTCCACTGGAATTCTGAAGACTTCCACCCGCGGCGCATAGGGCGAGAGCTCCGGGCGGGGCGCGGAGATCACCGAGTCCATCACGTCGAGAATTTTCAGCCGCGCCACACGCGCCTTCTCCAAGGCACGTTCCGTGATCTCCCAATCGAGCCCCCGGAGTTTCAAATCCACTTGAAAGCCCGTGATACCTTGCCGCGTGCCCGCCACTTTGAAGTCCATATCGCCGCAATGGTCTTCCGTGCCCAGGATATCGGTCACCAACACGGGCTCGTGACCGGGCCCGGTGAACAATCCAATCGAGATTCCCGCGACGGGCTTGGCCAACGGCACTCCGGCATCCATCAGCGCTAAACTGCCCGCGCACACACTGGCCATCGAGGAAGAGCCATTCGACTCCATGATCTCGACGACCACCCGGACGGTGTAGGGATAGTCTACGGGCATCAGTGGCCGCAGACTTCGCTCGGCCAGCGCACCGTGTCCGATCTCGCGACGGCCCACGGGGCCCAGACGGCCCACCTCGCCCACGGAGTACGGCGGGAAGTTGTAGTGAAGCAAGAAGCGCTTCTCCTCCGGCCCCCCGGCAATGGCATCCAAGTCCTGAGCGTCTTCGGTCGCACCGAGGGTCACCGTGGCCAGCGCTTGGGTTTCCCCGCGCATGAACAGAGCCGACCCGTGGGTCCGCGGCAACACGCCCACCTGGCAGTACATCGGTCGAATCTCGTCCAACCCCCGACCGCCGACTCGCACCCCCCGCTCCAACACGCGGCGGCGGACGACCTCGATCTCCAACCGGTCCGCCACGTTCCGAATGTCGCTGGAACTCAACCCCGGCTCGACCTCCAACAGCCGCTGCTGCAGCTCTTCCCGAATCTGCTCGACGCGTTCTTCCCGAGCCTTTTTCTCGGCAATGTCCATGGCGGCGTCCAACGCCGCGCCAACCCACTCCCGCGCCCGCGCCAACCGCTCCGGCGGCACCAGTGGGTGTTCCTCGATCACCTTGTCCGGCAGCCCCATCATCCGCCGTAACTCGATCTGCGCATCGCAAATCTTGACCACTTCCTGATGCGCCAGCTTCATCGCGGCGAGGATGTCGGCCTCGGAAATCTCCTTCGCAGAGCCCTCCATCATGATGAACTTCTCGCGTGTCCCCGCGTACACCAGGTCCAGGTCGCTCTGCGGCAACATCGACTGACTCGGGTTGATCACCCACTGTCCGTTCACCCGGCCGACCCGCACCGCGCCGATGGGACCAAGGAAGGGGATGTCCGACAACATCAACGCAGTGGACGCCGCGATGATGCTCAACACGTCGGACTCGTTCTCTCCGTCCGCGCATAGCAGGGTGTTGTTCACCTGCACATCATTGCGGTAGTTCTCGGGGAACAGCGGCCGAATTGGACGATCGGTCATCCGCGCCACTAGAACCTCTCGTTCCGTAGGACGCGACTCGCGTTTGAAATAGCCGCCAGGCATCTTGCCCGCCGCGTAGAACTTTTCGCGGTACTCGACCTGGAGCGGAAAGTAGTCGATATCCTCCCGCGGCCGGTCGGTGCGCGTAACGGCGGAGAATACCACCGTACTGCCCTGTCGAGCCAAGGCAGCGCCCGCCGCTTGACGGGCCAGTAAACCAGTTTCGAGCGTAAGGGTTCCCGTACCAACGGGAATTTGGACGGACTTCGACGAATTCATCATGCTGTGTTCGACGGTACGAGCCCGGCACTCGCGCTCGATTCCGCGAGAACCGTCCGAACGTTGCGGTCATCCATGCTCAATGGCGCAGGCCGAGGTGCTCAATCACCTTCAAATACCGGGGGTGATCGGTTCGGCGAAGGTACTCGAGCAAGCGGCGACGCTTGCTCACCATGAGGATCAATCCTCGGCGGGAAGCGTGATCCTTCCGGTTCCGCTTCAAATGCTCCGTCAACGCGTGGATCCGCGCCGTCAGCAGTGCGATCTGCACTTCTGACGATCCCGTGTCGCGTTCGTGACGTTGCAATTCTTTCGGTATCTTCCCGCTCACTGCACTTTGCATGAATGTGCCCGTTTCCGTCTTGGTTCCTCTCGTTGTTTGTTATTTGCCTGTTGTACTGTACCAAACAGCGCGCCGCCTGTAAAGTCCGAGCTCGAACGCGTCCGTGGCCGCCCATCGGATCCGACGGCACAAAGTCGAGCCGGGGCAAGTCCCACGCGGGTCGTTCGGCTGGGCCCTCGGTTTGCATGTCCCTCCCCGCAGTTGTTCAACCACTAGCTTTCCAGTATCCTCGCCGCATGAAACCAGTTCGGTATAGCTGGCTGGCCCCGCTCTTCGCAGTCCTGGCTTCGCTGGCTGACCTCCATGCGGCGTCGCCGAACGTGCTGTTGGTGGTAGCCGACGACCTCGGCTACGGGGACCTGGGCTGCTACGCCGCCGCCGACCTTCGCACACCCAACCTCGACCGCCTGGCACGCGAGGGCGTCCGCTTCACACGTTTCTACGCCAACGGACCCGAGTGCACCCCCACGCGCGCGGCCCTACTGACCGGCCAGTATCCCCAGCGGCCCGGCGGACTTGAATGCGCCATCGGAGCCGGGGGCGTGGGGCGCTACGACGATGCCATCCGACTGGCCGCTGTGCACGAGTTGGGATTGCCCGCATCCGAAACCACACTGGCCCGCCGCCTTGCGCGCGCGGGCTACCGAACTGCCATCGTCGGCAAGTGGCACCTTGGGTACGAGGAAAAGTTCTCGCCCATGGCCCACGGCTTCGACTTTGCGCTCTACGCTATCGGCGGTGGGATGGACTATTTCCACCACGTGGAAGACCCGCCCACCTATCTGCCAGCATTGCGCCTGCAAGGCCAAATCATCCGCCGCACAGGAGAATACGCCACAGACCTGTTCGCCGAGGAGGCCATTCGATGCCTTCGTGCGTGGGCCCAATCGTCGCCGCGCGAGCCGTTCTTTCTCTACCTCCCGTTCACCGCGCCCCACTCGCCTTATCAAGCGCCCGAGGAATTCTTTCCAGAACCCCTCCCAGAAGGCTCTCCGTGCTGGAAACAAAACCAAGCCCCACCCCAGGTCTACGCCGCGATGATCGAACGGCTCGATCGCCGCATGGGAGACCTCCTCCATACGTTGGAGGAGCTGCAATGCGCCACGTCGACTCTGGTAATCTTCGTCAGCGACAATGGTGGAACTCCCAGCGCCCGGCCCTGTGGCCTGCGAGGGCACAAAGGCATGACGTTCGAAGGCGGGATCCGTGTGCCATGCCTGGTCCGCTGGCCCGGCGTGTTGCCCGCAGGACGGATAGAGACCCGGCCGTTTGCGACCTTTGACCTGACGGTTTCGATCGCCCGAGCCGCCGGACTGCCTCCGCCCAACACGGACCCGTACGACGGCGTGGACGTCCTGGCCGTCGTTGCGGGTCACACGACATATACGAACCGCCCCTTGTTCTGGCGTGGCCGGCGCGAACAACGCACATGGAAGGCTGTACTGGACGAACCACTCAAACTCGTCGTCCTCGAAGAACCCGGACGGCGGCAAGAGTGGCTGTTCGACCTCAGCCATGACCCCGGAGAACAAAACGATCTACTTTCGGTCCGGCCCGACGACGCCCGTCGCCTGCGCGAACTTCTGGCTCGGTGGGAACGGGATGTCCAACCGCGCCGTTGACCTTGGTGTAGCGCGGGACCCTATAGTGCGGCTTCGGAATCTTACCCGGCACATGCAAACTCGCGGAGGAGATGGCAGCGGTGTACCGTCATCCTCATCACGCACTTTGAACCGCGGCTTGACCGAAGCCGACTCGCCCAACCAAACCCTTGCGTCCCCGTGGTTCAATGCGACGCCGCTCGAATTCCTGCCGAACCCCGCGTCCAACCGAAGGGCAACTCCCCAGCGATCGGCTGGATTTTGAGACTCTGCCAGCGTAGTGTGGCCACCGTGGGCAAGATGGACGAAGTCGTTCCAAGCATTGGACGCGCTGGGAAGAGTCTTGTCCAAGCCTTGGAAACTTCGGTGCGCGATCCGTCCAAGGCTTGGACGATTCTGGCGCTGCTCTGCCTGGCCTCGGTGGCATGGGGTGTGAATGAAGCTGAACGATCCACGCCTCCAGCCGAGGCGCCATGGGTTGTGGGAATCGCTGGCGGGCTACCGCCGGAGCTTGACAGCTACGAGGCCACGCGCATCGAAATCCGCAGCCTCCTGGAAGCGGCCGCACGCGTGGGCTGGACCCGCCAGAACATTGTGGCGGGACAAGCTCCGAACCTTGCGGATGTTTGGACCCCACTGCTACGGCGCCGGGCTGAGCCATCTCCCTGCCCGCTATGGCTGATCTACGTGGGCCCGATTACGGTCCTTCGTACGGCGGATGGCGCGGAAATTCTGTGGCATGTCGGAAACAAGACCGTATCGCTGGCCGATGAGATCTTGCCGCTCGCAAGTGTGGACGGCGCGCCGACGGTGATCTCAATTCTGCCGTATCCGCGGTGGCTGGGCGACGTGCCGACCCGCGGCTCTGGTGAACCGCTGCGGCTGGCGGGCTGGCCGGATTTGGTCGAACCCCACCGCGCGATCGTATGGTGGGCGTCCGGTGCAGGCGAAGCCCCCCAGCTATCGCGCGGTCGTCTGATCGCCGCGGGCGAGCTCGCCCGCAGCCTTTTCGCGCCGGACACTCCCCGGCCGGCGGAGTTGGATTGGTGGACCAATCGCTTAGGAGCCGCAGAACGGCGAATTCGCCTGGAAACCGGAGGCGGGCAAACACCGTGGCGCCTTCTGTACGCGCAGTCCGCAGACTCGCCGGAATCCGCCCGCCTCACCACTTCGGACTCCCTGGATTCCTTTTCCCGCGCCGTCGCGGACATTGTGGCGGACGCCTTCACGCAAAACTCTGAGGCGCGGCTCACCGACGCGCTAGACGCCGCCGTGAAGGCCCGCGATGTGGGATTGGTATCGTTTTTGGCGGCCGCGCTGCGGTCTTCGGCGACCACCGCGGAGGTGCGTCGTCGCGCGGCAATTTGGCTTGCGGTCCTCCGGTTGCGGTACCACCGCCCCGCGGCGGCCGAAACTGCGGCCCGAGAAGCCCTGCCAGATCCCTCGCTGGCTTCGGCCGCCCAGGCTCTCCGTGCGGCCGCACTATGGCGATTGGGCCAGTTGAATACGGCCCGCCTACTCGCACAGGAAGCCCTGCCCCGGTTGACCTCGGCCACATCGTCCTTGGAACGGATCGCCCAAGTCTACGCCCAAATTGCGCTGGGCGAGGCCGATGCAGTCGCCGGCGATCTGGGGAACGCAACCGAGACCCTGCAAAACGCTTGGCAAGGGCAACGCG
>CAACVY010000004.1 GCA_900661335.1 uncultured bacterium
ACCGCGGTGCGTTATGCGTTCGGTGTGGTGATCGCCGCGCTCGCGATCTGGTATGGGTCCGTCGCCTGGCGGCTTTGGCGTGGGTCCGCGGCGGGAGGGCCTGAAGCGGAGAACGGGCTGGTGGTCCACCACGAGTTGCGAACTGGGTTTACCGCCCGCGACTGGGCCGCGGTGTTCGAGGATGCCCGCAAGTCGGGCCGTCCAATCCTAGTGGATTTCTGGGCCACATGGTGTAAGAACTGCCATGCGATGGATGCGACCACGTTGCGCCGGCCATCCGTCCGCCAACGCCTGCAAACGATGGTGGTCGTCCGGTGCCAACTAGAGCTACCCGACGCGGAACCCGCGGCCAGTGTGCGGCGCGCATTTGGCGTACCTGGATTGCCCACCTACGTGATCCTCACACAGGTCCCATCGGCGAGCCAACTCTGACCGCGCGCTCGCGGACGGTCTCGACGAAGGAACACACGCGCGGCCCCATCGGCTTCGTGGTATAGTGAGCATCCATGAGGAGCACAGCCATGGCAACCACGCGTCGGCCAACCAGCCCCCACGCCGTCTGGGTCGGGGTGGACCTCGGTGGCACCAAGTTGATGTGCAGCGTCCTGGACTCAAAGTTCCGAGTCTTGGCGGAAGATCGAACCTCGGTACCGCCGGCGGAGGGACAGCAGAAGGGACTCAAGCGCATGGCGGAGTTGATCGAGAACACGCTCAAACAAAGCGGCATGCGACGAGGCAGTTTGGCGGCCATCGGGGTTGGGTGCCCCGGACCGCTGGACTTAGAGAAAGGCCTGATCGTCCATGCTCCCAACCTCGGCTGGCGCAAAGTTCCGCTGAAGAAGTTTCTGGAGGGCGTCTTCGGCCGCCCCGTGGTGGTCAGCAACGACGTGGATGCTGGCACCTTCGGAGAATACGTCGCCGGCGCGGCGCAGGGCGCGCGAACGGTGCTGGGGATCTTTCCAGGAACTGGCATCGGAGGCGCGTGCATCTACGAGGGCCAATTGATCCGCGGCGCCCGGCAATCGTGCATGGAGATCGGCCATGTGAAAGTGTGGCCGGCAGGTCCGTTGTGCGGGTGTGGGCGACGTGGCTGCCTGGAGGCTGTGGCGGGTCGGTTGGCGATCGCCGCCCAGGCCGCCGCCGCCGCCTACCGTGGCGACGCACCCGCACTGTTGGAGCGCACGGGCACGGATATTTCTAAGATCCGAAGCAAGGCTCTTGCCGACGCAATCCGCGATGGGGACCATGTAGTCGAACGTATTGTTCGGCGCGCGGCTCGGTACATCGGGCTCGCAGCCGCCAACGCAATCAACCTGTTGGCGCCCGACGTGGTAGTGTTGGGAGGCGGCTTGGTCGAGGCGATGCCGAAGCTCTTTTTGGAGGAAGTTGAAGAGGAAGCCCGCGATAAGGTGATGCCGTCATTCCGCGACACGTTCAAAGTGGTGGCCGCAAAACTTGGCGACCGCGCGACCGTCATCGGAGCTGCCGCGCTGGCCGCCCGCGCAGTTCAATCGGGTGAAGTTCGCCATGACGCAGGCTAGCCAACCGCGCGGGGTGGAGCCCTCGGGTTCCGTCCCACGCCGAGTGGCCGTGGTGGACATCGGTGCCACGGCGATTCGGATGGAAATCGCCGAGATTAGTCCGGATCGGCCACCGCGGACCCTGGAATCCCTTTCCCAGCCCGTGCGGTTGGGCAAAGACACCTTCACGACCGGCGCCCTCCGACGCGAAACGATCGAGGAGAGCGTGCGGATTCTCCAGTCGTATCTCGACCTGATCCGCCAGTACCAGATCCCGGTTCCGGAAGGCGTACGCGCCATCGCGACCAGTGCAGTCAAAGAGGCCGCCAACCGCGAAGCGTTTCTCGATCGGGTGCATGTGGCGACGGGACTCAACGTCGAGTGCGCGGAGGATGCGGACCTGGTTCGGTTGACCTACCTGGCAGTGCGAGGCTTGCCCCCTCACGTGTACGGTCGGAAATCATCCGCACTGGTGGTCGAAGTCGGCGGCGGCAACACCGAGCTCCTACTCCTTCAAAGTGGCCGGGTCGTGTTCTACGAGACCTTTCCGTTGGGATCGGTGCGCCTCCGCCAAATGCTCGAGGCAAGTCGGTTGCCGATTCGCCAGCAACGGATGGCGCTGGATGACGTCCTCCACCGAATGATCTTGCGGATCACGCAATCCCTCCAGGTATCCCGGGTAGGGACGCTGATCGCCATCTCAGGCGATATGCGTCTGATGGCCGAACGCCTGACCGAACGCTGGGAGGATGTTCCCGCCGCGATCTTGCAGCCCTCGGCAGTGACCCGGTTCGCCGAGCGTGTGCTCACTCAGACTCCCGATGAGCTCGTGGCCAACTACGAGGTTTCATTTGCCGAGGCCGAGACTTTCGGGCCGGCCCTGCTCGCGTACGCGCGCCTGGCGCGCGCGTTTCACGTGCGCCGCATCGTCGTGCCGAAGGTCCACCTCCGCACCGCGTTGGAAATCGAGATGGCGATCCGCGAGGACCTCGCCGACGAGCTGCGCGAGCACATCCGCGACGCCGCGCGTCAGTTGGCCGACCATTACCAGGCCGATGCCGCGCACGCCGAACACGTCGCGCAACTTGCCTCGCGGCTGTTTCGCACGTTGGCGCCGGTGCATCGCCTGGGCCCCCGGCACGAATTCTTGCTCGAGATCGCCGCGCGCCTGCACGAGATCGGGCTCTACGTCAGCAATCGGAGCCACCACAAACATTCGATGTATCTAATCCTGAACAGTGGTTTGTTTGGAGTGCGCCGAGATGACCTTCTGACGATCGCGCTCGTTGCCCGCTACCACCGGCGCTCGCCGCCCAAGCCCGAGCATCCCTTTTACAGCACGCTGTCCCAGGCGCAACGCGTGGTCGTGCAAAAACTTGCAGCGATTCTACGCGTGGCCGACGCGCTGGACCGCAGCCGCCGAGGTCGCGTCGCGGATATCGAGCCCAAGCTGGAAGAGAACCGCCTTGTCTTGCTGGCGCCCAATATGGAGGATCTGACTCTGGAAATGATGGCATTGCGCGAGAAGGGATCGTTCTTTGAGGATTTGTTCGGTCTCCGCTTGGATCTCCGCGCTCGGCCCGTGCATGCCAATGGTTCCACCCATGAAATCTAGCCCTCCCCACCCCCATCCACGGTTTTTCAATCGCGAACTCTCGTGGCTGGCCTTCAACGAACGTGTGCTGGAAGAAGCGTCGGACCGTACGGTTCCACTCATGGAGCGCCTTCGCTTCTTGGGCATTACCGCGTCCAATCTGGACGAATTTTACATGGTCCGTGTCGGCGGGTTGAGCGTTTTGGCGCAGCAAGGACGATCTCGACCTGACATCTCTGGACTATCGCCGCGCCAGCAATTGCACGAGATTGCGAGCCGCGTTCAGTCCATGGTCGCACGGCAATACCAGCTGTGGAACGAGGAACTTGCCCCCGCGTTAGCCCGAGCTGGCCTGCGCCGGCTGCGATGGTCCGACCTGACCTCAGACCAACTCCAACACGTGCAGAGAATTTGGGCCAACGAGCTTGAGGCGCTGCTGACCCCCTGCGCAGTAAACGTCGATCGCACCTCTCCGACCGTGGCGGGACTAACGCTGCACCTGGCCGTCCGGCTGCGGCGTTCCGCGGATGGGCCCTGGCCCCCGGGCGAGGGCTGGGCCTGGGTCGCCATTCCTCGGTCGGTGCCCCGGTTTTACTTCTTGCCCGACACCACCGGGCAAACCTTTGTCATGGTCGAGGACATTGTCCGCGGCATGCTGTCGGAACTGTTTCCCGGCGTGGAAATCCTCGACACGGCGTTGTTCCGCGTGACGCGCAACGCGGATTTGACCCTCGCCGAAGACATGGTGCACGACCTGCTGAGCGGTATGGAAGATGTGCTCGCAGCTCGGCGCGCCAGTCATTGCGTCCGTTTGGAATTGGAGGCCGAGGCCCCACCGGTCGTGGCCGATTGGTTGCGGCAATGGATCGAGGTGGACCCCGAGCATGTGTTCCGGATTCCCGGCCCGCTAGCGCTGGCGGACCTCCGGCGGTTGGCCGATGTGCCTGGGTTTGAGTTGCATCGCTACCCGCCGTGGCCGCCCGTGCCGCCACCCGGCATCCGCCCAAACCGGTCCATGTTCGAACAGATCGCCGAGAAAGACTGGCTCATCCACGTGCCGTTCGAAAGCTACGAGCCTGTCGTTCGGTTCATCGAAGAAGCTGCCGAGGACCCGGACGTGCTGGCGATCAAGCAAACCTTGTACCGAACCAGCCGCGACAGCCCCATCATTGCGGCGCTCGAACGTGCGGCCGAGGCTGGCAAACACGTGACCGCTGTGGTCGAGCTTCGAGCGAGGTTCGACGAAGAACAAAACATCGAATGGGCCCGCGCCCTGGAGCGCGCGGGAGTGGAAGTGATCCATGGCGTGCGCGGGTTCAAGGTCCACGCCAAGGTGTGCCTGGTGGTTCGCCATGAAGCCGGACGAATCCGACGCTACGTGCATTTTGGCACGGGCAACTACAACGAACGGACCGCACGCCAGTACTGTGACCTCAACCTCCTGACCGCTGCCGATGATTACGGTGCGGATGCCGCCGCGTTTTTCAACGTCATCACGGGACTGTCGCAGCCGCCGCGGTTTCACCGCATCGAGATGGCCCCGCTGGGCATTCGACGGCGGCTGTTGGAGCTGATCGAGGGAGAACGAATCCATCGCGAGGCCGGCCGGCCTGCGCGCATCATGGCCAAAATGAACTCCCTGGCTGACCCCGAGCTCATCGAAGCCCTCTACCGCGCGTCGCAGGCCGGCGTGCCGATTGATCTATCCGTGCGCGGCATTTGTTGTCTCCGCCCTGGCGTGCCTGGGCTCAGCCCCACCACCCGTGTCACGAGTGTGGTGGATCGGTTCCTTGAACACGCGCGCATTTTCTACTTCGAGCGGGGAGGTGAACCGGCGATCTTCCTGTCTAGTGCCGACTGGATGCCGCGTAACCTCGACAAACGCGTGGAACTGATGGTGGAGGTGGTCGAGCCCGAGGTTCGGCGTCAACTCGAACGGATTTTAGAAATCTCGTTGTCCGACAACGTCAAGGCGCGGGAGTTGCGTCCCGATGGCACGTACATGCGGCCGAAACCGGCCGCCGGCGACCCCAAAGTCCGAAGCCAGGAAAAACTTTACCGGCTCGCGTTAAAAGCGGCTCGCGCGGCCCAGATCGTCCGCAAGCACAACTTCGAACCGTACCGCCCTGCGCAGGCATCGAAGAAGTCGAAGTAGAAGCGGACTGCGAAAGGGGTTCCTGCCGCTTGGGCCGGGAGCTGAGCCACCGCCGCGCTTCCTCGAGTGCAAATCGCCGGTCCTTCATGCTATCGGGATCGTACGCGATGTAGTTGTTCTCGTACTCCTCGCCCTCGGGGTATCCATCGTCCACGAACAACCATGCGGAACGTTGAATGGTCATCGTTGCCACCAAGATCACGATCCCATTCGAATGTTAGATCTCGGTGAAGGAAGCATGAGAATGCTGCGGGAGTTCTGCGGGCCCTTTTACAATGGAGGTTCGTCGGGTAGGATGCTGGGCGAAGCGAGACCGTACCGTTGGGTCGGTCGTGTCGCTGTGGCCGGGCGGTGGACGTTGTCACGAAGTTAGAGTGCGGTAGAATGGCGCCGGACGACAGGCCGCGAGGTGGTGCGTGAAGTTCGAGCAGAAAAAGTGCGGTACGCACATCACCATCGAATTGCTGCCCCATGGGGTGAAGTACTCCCTGAAGGATGCTAAGCACTACGAGGCCTTCACGGTGGCGTACGAAGAGTTGGGGACACATACGTGGGAATTCGAGGAGCGGCTAGCGGTGTTCCAGTTTCTCGCGTTCTATTTTTTCATCCTCGGCGTGGTCCGACTCGATCGGGACGTCATCGAGAAGAAACTCACGGTGCCGTTGTGGCTGCTAGTGGCAGCGGGCTTCTATCTACTCTATCGGGTCCGACGCATCCGCTACACTGTGCTGGACTGCGATGGCTGCCGCCTCTATGTGATTCAGGACAAGTACCACGACCAGATTTTGAAAACACTGCAGACGTGGAAAGCGGAGTACCTGCGCTCGAAGTACGCACGGATCGATCCTGACAACGACCCCGCGCTAGAGCTTCGAAAACTGTCGTGGCTCAAAGCCGAAGGCATTATCACCGACGACGAGTTCGAACAGCTGAAGTCCGAGCTTGAAGATCGCACGTAAGGCGGTGGCCACTCCGCCGCCGGTTCGGAGAACTGGATCCAATTCGCCCACGCAAGATTCCGTGCGGGCCGCCGGTTTCTTCACGCCAACCAAGCTGGGCGCGCTTCCGCCCGGGAGCCCTAGCGCGTGGAGTGATGGGTGCGTGGATAAGATCGCCGACGCGGGTTCGGGCGGGCGGCGCCCGCGTGAGCCAGCGCGAAATCGTACCGCACGGGATCGCGTGGACACAAGGAGCGCAACGCACGTGTGACTTCCTCTGCGGCTATGCGATCGGGTCTTATTCGCCGTGTCCAGCCAAATTGGCGTGCAGCTCGGAACGTGTGGACATCGAGCGGGATCCGGAGGTCGGATGGGCGGATCACGTCCCAGCCACCGGGGTCCACTTCGTCCCGCCGAGTCATCCATCGCAAGAACAACCACAATCGCTTACAGGCAGAACCTTGGCATGGATCGGGCCAAAGGCGTTGCAGCGGCGTCGTTCCCGCGATGGCGTAGAAGTGGTGGACAAAGCTATCCAGGGCTGACCAGGGACCGGCGGCGTTTTCCCAAGCGCGGCGGAACGTATGCTCCAAGCTGCCATCCCTCGCTTGCAGATCTCCGGCCGCTTCGAGCAGTACGACCAAGGACCCCGCGCCCACCCAACGATGCCGAAATCCTTCCAGTCGCTCGTGCAACCATGCGGTGCGATCCGAGCGTGGGACGACGGCTTTCGCAGGATGCGGTCCGATCCTCGATAGCACCCGTTCGACCGAACGAAGAATTCCCTTCAAATTTCCGAACGCTAGCGAGGCGGCGACGAGCGCCGCAATTTCACGATCGGCCAAGTCCGTGTATCGCCGGACAAACCCCACAGGATCCTGCGCCGCCTGATCGGCGCAATGGTAGCGACGAAGAATTTGGTCGAGGTAGCGGCGAAAGCATGCGCGTGGCCGCGCTCGACGCTCGCTCATGGGACGAACATGCGGATGAGTTCGCCCCGACCTTCGAGCGGAACCCAACGCGTCGCACTCACCACGGCCGGCAAGAACAAGGTCGTGCCCGGACGGACCTCCAGCCCACCTTCGGGTCCTTCGACGCGGAAGCGTCCCGCGGCGATGAACACCACGCGGAAACGGTCGGAATCGTCGCGCTCGTTCCATGGACTGCTTGGCAGCCATCGCTCCATGTGGAATGCGGGGCAAGCGACAAGCACTTCGCCGGTGGCACCGGGCGATGGAGGCAGCGGAACCGGGTCCATTCGGAACGGGCCATGGTCGTTCCATCGCACGACGCGCAACGCCTGTGCCACGTGCGTCTCCCGGGGACGGCCATCGAAGCCGACGCGGCCCCAATCGTAAAGCCGGTAGGTCGTGTTGGAATTTTGCTGCACTTCCAAGATTAGTAATCCCGATTCCAGTACATGGACTCGGCCACCAGGGATGAACACGACATCGCCCGCCCGAACCGAGATCGCGTTCAAAACTCCGGTGAGATCGCCGGTTCGTAAAGCTTCTTCCACCGCTTCCCGATTCACGCCGGGGCGGAACCCAACCATGAGGCTAGCCCCGGGCGCCGCCTCGAGGATATACCACGCTTCCGTTTTCGGCTCACCTCCGTACTTGGCTGCGGCCGCTTCGTCGGGATGCACCTGAACGCTGAGTCGCTCCCGAGCGTCGATCAATTTGACCAACAACGGAAAAGGCCGCCCGGCGTGCCGCCCGAGCATCTCGCGCGGATACGTTTCCATGAGCTCCGCCAAGGTATGCCCCGCCCACGGACCTTCGGCGATCGTACTTTGACCTTCAGGCCGCACCGACACCTCCCACGATTCGGCATAGATGCCCGGCGGCTCTTGTCGGCCGTATTTGAGGATGATCCGATTGCCGCCCCAAATGTACTGCTGGTAGACCGGGCGGCATCGCAGTGGCTGGTGCACGAATTTGGATGGGGTATTCATGGCATCGGCTAACTCCAACTTTGGTCAAGTGCTTCGCCGCCGATCCCTGAACCATCCCGAATCGGCGTCACCGTAGGGATGTCCGACTCATCTTGCGGCCACCCCAAATGGGCCAAGGGCCCGCGGCCTCGGCCGATTCCTCCGCCGAGTCGAAGTCCTTGGTTGACGTAGGCCTTGGCCAAGATCGTCGCATTTAGCAGGGTGCAGCCGTGGGCGAGGAACGTCGCCAAGCTCGAGGAGAACGTGCACCCAGTCCCGTGCGTGTGATCCACGACTTGGCGAGGGCTGCTCAGGCACCACATGCCCTCGGCCGTGATCAACCAGTCCCGCGAATCTTGCAGGCTCTCGCCGTGCCCGCCCTTGACCACCACCGCAACCACACCGGCGTTGACAAGCTCTCGCCCCGCTTCGATCGCATCGCGCTCCGACCGGATCGGCCGCCCCGCGAGAACCGCCAATTCGGGCCAGTTGGGTGTGAGCACGCGAACTCGCGGGACCAATCGCTCGCGTAGCACCTGTCGGCCCGGCTCGTCCAACAACGCCGTTCCATCCGAAGCAGCCAGCACTGGGTCGCACACCACCGTCACATCGAGGTCCTGCAACGCTCTCACCGTTTCCTCGACCGCGTCCACCGTACCCAGCATGCCGATCTTGATCGCACGAGGAGGCAGGTCTTCCTTCAGTGCATGCAGCTGAGCGCGCACCATCTCCCGTGAGACCGGTGCCCATGCACACACGCCCAGCGTATTTTGCGCAACGATCGCCGTGATCACACTGGCCGCGTATCCGCCGAGTGCATGGATCACTTTGATATCCGCCTGGATCCCGGCGCCGCCGCTCGGATCCGTGCCTGCAATCGTCCAAATGATCGGCCGTTCGATCACTCTGCAAGTATCGGTCAAGCTTCTGTGGCATTCAACCGCATGCCGCGGATCGCGTACGAAATGGACATCAAGGATTGGGCGCATGCCAGCGCGCTCGCGCGGTTCGGGCTTTCGTTTGCGCTGTGATGTCGCACTGCGGCCTCTGGCGAACGGCGACCGGATAGACTTTGCACCATCTCGAGCAAGTCCCGGCGCGGGATGACACGCAACGGGGTAAGTCCAACCGCGAGGGACGACGGGCTCTGCGCCCCGCTGAGTTTCGACCTGTCGTCCAAAATCTTGGAACTGGTTGCCGTACATGGGAGACTCTCGCATGGCTGCCCCGCCGGAGTTTGATCCGATTCGTCTCAGATGTCGTTCACGCGTGTAGCTTTCGTGCGCGCTTTCGAGCGGCGGATTACGCGTAGGCTTGTACCCCTTTCGGCAGTGCATTGACCGCGCCCGAACGGGCCGAGTGGCAGGCCAAGAAATTTTTCGTTCAGCGGGCTTGACGTTTGGTGGGGCAAGGTGTCAAATAGTGTCGGTAAGAGGTGTGAAGTGTCAAAGAAGGCCCAGCGTCGTTCGGATCCACCGACTGCAGGCGGAGTTCGCTATTTTTGCGGACAGTACCGCCACAACCTTGACCCGAAACGACGACTGACCATTCCGGCCGAGTGGCGTGCGATCGTGGGAGAACCCGCGCAGTTTTTCGTGGTCCCGAGCGTGGGCGAACCGCGGCTGCTGTACGTCTATCCGGCTCGCGTCATGGAACCCAAGCTCCAGAACATCCACAACCTGCCCATGGCGGATGCCAAGGGCCGTGCCTATCTGCGCATTATGGGCGCACGCTCGGAAATCTTGGGTTGGGATGTTCAAGGCCGTATTCGGATCCGTGACGATCTCCTCGAGTACGCCCGGCTGACCGATGAAGTGCTCCTTGTGGGCAACTACGAAGGCTTTGAGCTTTGGAACCCGGACGAGTGGCGAAAGTTCGAACAGTCCGTGAACGAACAGTCCCTCGTCGAAGCTTCGAAGTACGTGGGCATCTAATCTGCGATGGGAGGTATGCAATGGTTCGCATGGCTCAGTTCTTGAACTTGAACCGTTCGGTGAACGGGACGACGGAGTCCGCTCCGCGCTACGAAATCCCGAACGCAGGTGTGCCGTGGTGGCGACGGTGGTGGCCTTGGCATCGTGCGGACCGCTGCGGGGGCCCTACCGAGCCCGAGCGCAAATTGAAAGGCCTGGTGGTGGATCGCGGCGGAGCCCAGATCCTTCACTAAGCGCGTCCCTCATGACGCGGCACGTTCCAGTCATGGTCCGCGAGGTCCTCGAATGGATGAACGCAGGACCCGGGCGGCGGTTGGTGGACGCGACTCTCGACGGGGGCGGGCATAGCGCGGCCCTCTTGGAGGCATCCTCACCCGACGGCACTGTGCTCGGGCTAGACGCGGACCCTCAAGCGGTGACGCGCGCACGGGAACGGTTGGCGGTGTACGGAACTCGATTCCGTGCCGTCCACAGTCGGTTCAGTCGCCTCGACGAAGTCGCACACGCCGAGGGTTTCGTGCCGGCCGATGCCGTCGTGTTCGACTTGGGTGTCTCCTCCGACCAACTCGAAGACGCCGCACGGGGATTCAGCTTCCAACACGATGGACCGTTGGACATGCGGATGGATCCAGATCGCCCGTGGACCGCGGCCGACATCGTGAACACTTGGTCGGAGGACGATCTAGATCATCTGTTCCGCGAGTACGGCGAAGAGCCCCGGGCCCGACGCATCGCGCAAGCGATCGTGCGGACCCGTGCGCGCGAACCGATTCTGCGGACTTTGCAGCTGGCCGAGGTGGTCGCGGACGCCGTGGGAGGACGTCGGGGGCGACTGCATCCGGCGACGCGCGTGTTTCAAGCGCTTCGCATCGTGGTGAACCAAGAGCTGGAAGAGCTCGAGCGAGGGCTGGCGGCCGCCCTGAACATCCTGCGGGTGGGAGGGCGAGTGGTGGTGATCGCATTCCATAGTTTGGAGGATCGCATCGTGAAACAGATGTTTCGCGCGCACGAGCCACGGCAGGTGGCGTTGCAGGAAGGCGGATGCCGATCGGTAGTGCAAGAGCCTCCCGTACGGATCCTGACCCGGCACCCTTTGCGCCCCCAAGAAGACGAAGTGCAACGCAATCCACGGGCCCGCTCTGCACGCCTGCGTGTCGCGGAAAGGATCGGAGGTTGATATGTGGCGTCGACGTCGAGTCAACACCAAGCGGACACCGTCTCCCGTACGTCCGTTCGACTTTTGGTTTCCACTGCTCTTGGTCGTGGTGCTGTCCGTGGTGTACCTCTCCATGGATAACCGGTGTCGCCACCTGGCCAACGACTTAGGCGCACTGGAACAACGGCTTCAAGAGTACCGGCAACACCGGGCGGTCGAAGAGGTTCGATGGCGCAGCTTGAGTACGTTGAAGTCCGTGCGTGCACAGCTGGCCCGGTTCGGTGTGCCCATGGAATGGGCCGGCGGCGATCGTACTATCTACATCACTCGGTGGTCACCGACCCCACCGGAGCCAGTCCAGCCGGCCGCTCAGGTGGCCCGAACCGGAGTCCGCGAGCGTCGTGAATGAGAGGAGTGCCAAAGTCGTTTTGGGGCTCACGGGGGCGATCGTCGGCACCGCCTTTGCCGCTCTCGGCGCCCGGTTGACCGCGCTACACCTCTCTCCCCTTCCTAGCTCTCCAGAGCTTCGCGTGGTCGTACCAGCTGAACGAGGCCGGATTCTGGACCGACATGGTGTGGTGCTTGCGATGGACGTCCCCGCGTACCGACTCAACGCCGACCCGAAAGCGATCGCCGAAGAAGGTGCCGCCGAAGCGTATGCGCGGGTCCTGCAACGAATTTTGGGGTTGGACCCCGACGAGGTCCGCCGGCAACTTTCCCGAACCGATCGCCGCCAAGTCTATCTCGCGCACGGGCTGACACGAACGCAGCGGGACCACGTATTCGCCACCAAACTCCGGCATCTCTGGTTCGACGAGATGTATGTGCGCCAGTACCCATTGAACGAACTCGCTGCTCATGTGGTGGGGTTCGTCAACGCCGAAGGCGTCGGATCCGCAGGCATCGAACAATCCTTGGATCGCTTCCTGCGCGGGACACCGGGATTGAGGGTCATTGTGCAGGATGGCCGCCGGCGCGAGATCCGGGACAGCCGCCGCGTGGACATCCAGCCGGAGCCCGGGGCCACAGTGACGCTCACACTGGACGTCAACCTCCAAACATTTACAGAGGAGGCCCTGGATGAAGCCGTCCGGCAACACAACGCGCTCGGTGGTTGGGCCATCGTAATGGACGTGCGCACGGGCGAAATTTTGGCCATGACCAGCCGCCCGACCTTCGACCTGAACCGCTACTCCCAGTCGTCCGAAGACCAACGCTTGAATCGGGCGGTCGGGTACGTCTACGAGCCGGGCTCTATCTTCAAAGTCGCGACGATCGCAGCCGCATTGAACGAGGGCGTGGTTCAACCCGAGACCGAATTCGACTGCGAAAACGGGCTGTGGGTGTTCCGAGGCCGGCCGATGCGGGACTTCCATCCCTATGGGCGACTGACTGTGCGTGGAATCATCCAAAAATCCAGCAACATCGGCGCGGCGAAAATCACGGACTTGTTAGGCGAAGCCCGCCTCGAAAAGTACCTCACGCTGTACGGCTTTGGGCGTCCGACGGGCGTAGGCCTGCCCGGAGAGGAAACGGGACTGCTGCGCCCGCGTTCGCAATGGGACAACCTGACAGCGACGCGGATCGCGTTTGGCCACAGCATCGGCGTCACGGCGCTCCAGATGGTGATGCTGTTGGGCATGATTGGGCATGACGGTGTGCTGATGCGACCCGCCATGGTTCAACGCGTGACGGACGCCCGTGGGCGTGTCCTGATGGAGTTCGTCCCCACTGAACTCGCGCGTCCGCTACGCCCTGAAGTCGCACGACGCATGCGCGAGATGATGGTCGCAGTGACCGAGGAGGGAGGCACCGGCCGGCGGGCGGCCATCCCCGGAGTGCCCGTGGCCGGCAAAACTGGCACGGCCATCAAAGTAGGGCCCTCTGGCTATGACTCGCGCCGAAACATCGCGTCGTTCATGGGTCTGGTTCCCGCCGACCAGCCACGTTTTGCCGTTCTAGTGTCTGTCGACGAACCTCAGCCGGAGCACACGGGCGGCGTGGTCGCGGCACCGGTGTTTCGGCGTATCGCGGAGCAGGCGTTGCGGTATGCCGGCGTCACGCCGTCGCCCGAGACCCGCCCGCTCGAGGTTCCGCCTCCCGCGTCTGAACCGGAGGATCGCGGCCATGTGGATTGGCCAGTTATGTGAGGAAACCATGCGGATCGAAACACTCCTCAGCGTCCTTCAACCGATGACCATCCGCGGTGATCTGAACACGGACGTTGTAGGCATCGCGTACGACTCTCGACAAGTGCGCCCGGGATATTTGTTCGTGGCACTTCCGGGTCAACGCGACGACGGACGTCGTTACATTGACGACGCCATTCGTCGTGGCGCCGTCGCGGTCGTCAGCGAAGGCCGTGAGGTCGCCCGCGCTCGCGACGTTGTGTGGATCGTCGTGGAAGACGCGCGTCGCGCGCTGGCCGAAATTTCCGCGGCGTTTCACGGCAACCCGGCCGCCCAACTCGAACTCATCGGCGTCACGGGTACCAACGGGAAGACCACCACGACGTTCATGTTGCGGGATATTTTCCTCGCCGCGGGCCGCCAGCCCGGACTCATCGGCACGGTGGTCTACGAGATCGGCGCCCGCCGGATCCCGGCCATCCGAACCACTCCAGAATCTTCGGACCTCCATGACATGCTGGCCCAAATGGTTCGGGCGGGCTGCCGTTCCGCCATCCTCGAGGTCTCCTCGCACGCCTTAGAGCAAAAGCGCGTGTGGGGACTGGATTTCGACGTGGGCGTGTTCACCAATTTGACGCGCGACCATCTCGATTATCACGGTACGATGGAGCGGTATTTCCATGCAAAGGCTCGGCTCTTCCACATGCTCGGCAGCATGGAAAAACGCGCAACGGCCGTGATCAACCTGGACGATCCCTGGGGCCAGCAGCTGGCTCAGCTCGAAGCCCGATGGGCCGAACTCATCACGTTCGGGGCCCATCCCGCTGCAACCGTCCGAGTCGACCAGATCGAAATCAGTGCGGAAGGTTCCTCCTGCCGTGTCATCACACCGTGGGGCGAGTTCGACCTGACATTGAGCGTCCTCGGCCGGTTCAACATTTGGAATGCCCTGGCGGCCATGGCCGTGGCGGGCGCCCGAGGAATTCCGATGGACCTCGTCGTCGCGACGCTACGCCACTTCCATGGAGCGCCTGGCCGGCTGGAGCGAATCCCCAACCGCAAGGGCTTGGACGTGTTCGTGGACTATGCCCACACCGACGATGCGTTGGACCACGTGCTGACCACGTTGCGAGAGGTATGCCGCGGGCACCTTTATGTGGTCTTCGGCTGCGGCGGCAACCGAGACCGCTCCAAGCGACCCCTCATGGGACGAGTGGCCGGCTTGCGCGCGGACTACGTGATCCTGACCAACGACAACCCTCGTGAAGAAGATCCGATGCAAATTCTCCGCGAGATCGAACAGGGAATTCCCCCTGGCTCATCGTACGAAATCATCCCCGACCGCGAAGCTGCCATCGCGCGGGCCATCCAACTGGCACGCTCGGGTGATATGGTCCTTATCGCGGGCAAAGGGCACGAAACCTGCCAAGAGTTTGCGCGCAGCGTGGTACCGTTCGATGATCGCCTTGTCGCACGGCATTACCTCGAACAGCTTTGAAAGGTCATCTCGTGTTGGACCCTTTGGAATTGGCGCGATGGACCGGCGGTGCCTGGGTGGCCCCCCCACCCACGCAGCCATTGGCGGGGCTGGTCCACGATTCCCGAGAAGTCCGCCCTGGATTCGGGTTCATTGCACTGCCCGGCCAACGAATGGATGGCCATGCGTTCGTGGACGATGCGTTCCACCGCGGCGCCGCCGCCGTGATCGTCGCCCGCCCACCCGCATCGCCGGCGGGCCCTACGCTGGTCGTAGCCGACACCCGCACCGCGCTCACCCACATTGCGCGAGGCTATCGAGCCACGTGGACTGCCCGTATCATCGGCATCACGGGCAGCGTGGGCAAAACCACCACGAAAGATCTCGTCGCGCACGTGCTGAGCACCGCGGGCGTCACCGGCCGCACTATCGAAAATTGGAACAACGACATCGGCTTACCGCTCAGCCTGGTGAATACACGACGAGACTGCCGTTGGGGAGTGTTCGAGGTTGGTATGAATCACCCCGGAGAACTCCGACCCCTGTGCGACCTACTTGGCCCGCATTGGGGCATCCTCACCCGAGTGGGCCCGGTCCACATCGAGTTCTTCGCAGACGAATCGGCCATTGCAGACGAAAAGGCGACTCTGCTAAGGGTTTTACCGCCCCACGGATTGGCCATCCTCGCGCCCGACGAGCCCTGGTTCGAACGGCTCGCCAGCCAAGCGCCCTGCCGGATCGTTACCGTAGCCCTGCGCCCAGACGTCGGCGCCACGTACGTGCTGACCCCAGGCCCATCGGGCCTCACCTTCACCGTAGAAGGGCCGGACGGTTGGCGCTGCACAGCCACGGCGCCGATCCCCGGTGAACCTTTCCTCCGGGCCGCCGTGCGCGCGGCGGCCGTCGGCCACCAAGCGGGTCTCACGCCCGAACAAGTCACGACGGCCCTCAACACGTTTCGGCCTCCCCCCATGCGCGGAACCCGTACGGTCGTGCGCGGAGTGACTTGGGTCAACGACGCCTACAACGCCAACATCTTGAGTATGCGGGCCGCATTGGACACTTGGGCGGCCGATCCAATCCCGCGTAAATGGGTGGTCCTGGGTGGAATGCGAGAACTTGGAACGTTCACGGAACAGTTTCACCGCGATCTGGGAGCCCACGCGGCTCGCGGTCCTTGGGCGGGCATTCTCTGGGTCGGCGAATTGACGCGCCCCGCCATGGAGGCCGCGCTCGCTGCCGGCTGGCCACACGACCACACGTGGCACTTCCCCAACGCACAAAGCGTGGCAGAATTTTTGGCGACGGCGCTGCGTCCCGGTGATGGCGTCCTTCTTAAAGGCTCGCGCGCTGAACAGATTGAACGAGTGTTGGAACTTTGGACCGGTTTCGGCTCCCGCGAGGATTCCACTACGGGCTAGCACCCACGAGACACAACCATGCTGTACTTTTTGAGCGAATTACGAGATTGGTGGTCCCCGTTCAACCTGTTCCGGTACGTCACGTTTCGTGCTCTCGCCGGAGCCGGCTCGGCGTTTTTGGTCTGCTTGCTCCTCGGGCCTTGGACGATCCGGGCTCTCCAACGGCTACGGCAACCGTCCCGGCTCGAGCTGGTCCCTGCGCTGCATGCGGTCCACCGAAAAAAGAATGTACCTACCATGGGGGGCCTGTTGATCCTGGGCGCCACCACGTTGGCGACGCTCCTGTGGGCGATCCCGACCAATGCCTTGGTGCTGATGTGTCTCATGGTCACATGGGTCATGGGAGCGGTGGGGTTCGCCGACGACTACCTCAAAGTCACCGAGCGAAACCGCCATGGGCTCGCGGCTCGCTGGAAGCTCCTGGCACAAACGCTGTGCGCGCTCGTCCTCGTGTCCGTGCTGTGGGGCGTTCCTGAATGGCACCCTATGGCCAGTCAACTGGCACTTCCATTCATGAAGTCGCCCTTGATCAGCGACATGGGCTTCATCCCATCCATGCTGTTCGCATTGCTCGTGTTAGTCGGTTGCACCAATGCGGTGAACTTGACCGACGGATTGGATGGACTTGCCGTCGGGTGTACCGGGTCAGTGGCCACGTCGTACTTGGTCCTGTCCTACTGCACCGGCCATGCGCTCTTCGCACGATATCTTCAAATCCCCTACGTCCCCGGCGCCGCGGAACTTGCGGTTTTTTGCGGATGCCTGTTGGGAGCGTGCCTGGGATTTCTTTGGTGGAACTGTCAACCTGCGCGCGTGTTCATGGGCGATACTGGCAGCCTCGCGCTCGGCGGAGCAATCGCTACCGTGGCGATTTTGATCAATCAAGAAATTACGTTGGTCTTGGTCGGTGGAATTTTCGTCGTGGAAGCACTCAGCGTGATTCTCCAAGTGGCGTACTTCAAGTGGACCGGCGGCCGCCGGCTGTTCCGTTGTGCCCCGATCCATCACCATTTCGAACTGATTGCCCAAGAACAGCTTCGGCAAGAGGGGCGGGTTGCGGAGCTCGCAGAAGCGAGGGTCACCACGCGGTTCTGGATCGTCTCGCTCATTCTGGCGCTGGCCGGTGTGGCTACGTTGAAGATTCGATGAACCAGGGAATGCCAACGAACGGCGCAGGTCTCCATAGCGAGGCAGGGATCCCGTCTCGGCTGGCCGGCCGACGGGTGTTGGTATTGGGTCTGGGCCGCAGCGGCGTGGCTGCGGCCGAACTATTGAACGATGAAGGAGTGGCCGTCACGGTGCTGGACTCCGCCCAGGGACCCGCGCAGCGAGAAGCGGCCGCACGCTTGGCCCGACGAGGAATCGAAGTACGACTCGGTTGGCCCTTGGAACGTCCGGCACCGGACGAATCCTGGGAGTTTGCGGTCACGGTGCCGGGGATCCCGATTGCCTCCGTGTGGATTTCCGAGTTACTTCGGCGCGGCGTGCGTGTGGTGTCGGAACTGGAATATGGATGGTCCCGTCGCGGTTCTGTCCGCGTGGCGGCGATCACCGGATCCAACGGCAAAAGCACCGCGGTGAAACTTCTCGCGGAGTGCATTCGCGCGGCTGGCGCTCGCTCGGTTCCAGCCGGCAACTACGGCGTTCCCGTGTGCGAAGTAGTCCGAACCCATGGAACGCTCGACTGGTGGGTTCTGGAGGTCAGTTCATTCCAGCTGGAAACTTGCTGGGAGTTCCGCCCCGATGTCGGGGTGGTGCTGAACGTGCAACCCAACCACCTGGATCGCCACGGGGACATGGCGACCTACCGAGCGTTGAAGATGCGTCTGTTCGCGCAGCAGCGTCCTTCCGACGCCGCGATTCTTCCGCAAGAACAACTGCATGAGCTGTTGTCCACTTCGCTTGTGCGGGGACGTCGTTCCACGTTCGGCATCACTCCCGCGGCCGACTGGTGGTACTCGGCGGATCGCATCGTGCACCGCGGAACTGTACGAGCGAACGTTCGCGGAACCTGGATGGGGAACGAGGTGTTGGGGCCCGCCGCGGCGGCCGTGGCGGCAAGCTTGGATGCCATGGGATTGCCTCCCGAAGTTCTCGAGGTCGCTGCGCACCGCTTTGAGCCTTTGCCCCACCGCTGCAGTCGCGTAGCAGAACTGGACGGCGTGCTGTACATCAACGATTCCAAGTCCACGACCGTCGCGGCGATCATTGCGGCGTTGCGCCAGGTGGATCGTCCAGTGCGGCTCATCGCGGGCGGTCGGAGCAAAGAGCGGGACTTCACCGCCGCCACCCCATGGTTGGCCCAGCGGGTGCGAGCGGTGTATTTGATCGGCGAAGCGGCCGAAGAACTTGCATCGGCATGGTCCGGTGTAGTACCATGCATCGTGTGCGGCACGTTGAGCGCCGCTATCGAGCGTGCCCGGCGCGAGGCGTGCGCCGGCGAGGCAGTGGTGCTTTCACCAGGCTGCACAAGTTTCGATCAGTTTCGAGACTTCGAGGAACGCGGGGAAACATTTGAGCGGTTGGTTCGACAGTGGGTGCAAAACGGGGAACCAACGCGACAGAGGAGTGAGTGACATGAAACGGTTGGATCGTCGGAATCTTTCCATCGCAGGTGCGATTGGATTGGCTCATGTGGTGGTTGTAGGTCTGCTGGGGTTCAGTCAAGGTTGTCGAACTCCAGCCCCAACACCGTCGGTCGTGGAACCGCCGCCGGCGCCGGTGATGCCACCGCCAGCAGTGCCGGAGGCGACGCCGGCCCCTGCACCTGTGTTGCCGCCTCCCGCGGTCGAAGCGCCCGCACCTCAGCGGCCCTCGTTGCCTCCGCCGCGCGAGTATACGGTTCAAGCCGGTGACTCGCTCTCGAAAATCGCCGTGAAGTTCGGTGTCACCACGCGAGAACTGATGGAACTGAACAACATCAAAGACCCGAACAAGATTCGCGCGGGACAAAAACTGATCCTTCCCTCCTATGCGGCAGAAACGCCCAAACCCGTGAAAACATCTCGGCCGAAACCGGCCTCCACACCGGCGGGCGCGAGTGAATACGTGGTTCAGAAGGGCGATACGCTCTCCGGAATCGCGCAAAAGTTGGGGACCACAACCCGCGCGCTAATCGAAGCCAACCATATCGAAAATCCCAACAGCATTCGGGCCGGTCAGAAATTGGTAGTGCCGGCGGGGGTGTCTAAGAAAGAAGTTGCCCAGCCTGCGAAAGCCGAGGCCAGCACGCCCCCCACTCCTCCGCCGCCTCCTGCAGTGCCGGAAACGCCTCCGGTGACACCGGCGGCGGCTCCGATGACTCCTGCCGCGCCGGCTATGCAGCCGTCCGCGCCGGCTTCGACGCCCTCCCTCGGCGCCGGTCAAACCATCCGCTATCCGGTGGGCCCAGGGGAGACGCTGGACTCCATCGCTAAAACGTTTTTGGTCACGCCGGAGGCCATTTTGAAAGCCAATGATCTCCCAGACGCCTCGGCGATCAAACCGGGAATGACCATTCAGATCCCGCTGGGGCCTTGACCGCTCCGCCCCGGCTCGCAGCACGGACATGCGGCTGGTCATTCATTTGTTGATCGGCTTCGTGTCCGTGCTCGTGTTTTTAGGCCTCGTGGCATTGGCGAGCATTAGCGGATCGTCCAAAGCAGATCTCTTCAGCGCGGATTCGTACTTTTTCCGCCAGTTGATCTGGGCCGCCGCCGGAGCCGTCGTTCTGGTAACCGCCTCGCGGGTGGATTACCACGAATGGCGGTCCTGGGCCGTCCCCTTGCTCGTGCTCGTCACCTTTCTCCTCATCTTGTGCTTTGTTCCCCCGATCGGGTTGAACATCAAAGGGAGCCGCCGCTGGTTGAACCTTGGACCGATGAGGTTCCAACCGTCCGAGCTCGCCAAGCCTGCCGTGGTGCTCTTTCTTGCCTGGTGGATCAAACGCAACGAACGCAAAGTGGTCACCCTGCGGGATGGAGTGCTGATTCCCATGACCACGCTGGGCGTGGTCCTACTGCTGATTTTTGTCGAACCCGACTTCGGTACCACGGCATTGCTGACCGTTCTCGCGCTGTGCCTACTTCTTCTCGGTGGCACTCGCATGAGCTACGTGATCGCCCTGGCGGTCCTGCTGGGTTGCGGATTTGCGGTGGCAGTGTCCTTGGACCCGGAACGTCTTCGACGGATTTTGGCCTTTCGAGATCCCGAACGGTACGCGGCCGACGAAGCCTATCAGCTTCTTCAGGCGCTCCGTGCCTTCCGGATGGGCGGACTGTGGGGAGTTGGCCTGGGCCGCAGCATCCAAAAGATGTACTACCTGCCGGAAGCCCACACCGATTTCATTTTGCCGATCATCGGCGAAGAGTTGGGCCTGGCAGCGTCGCTCGGGATCCTGGCGATGTACGTGGGCATCTTTGTGCTCGGATTATTCATCGCCTGGCGCGCTCCGGACCTCTTCGGCAGCTTGTTGGCCTACGGGTGCACGATGACGGTTGCGGGGCAAGCCGCCATGAACATCGCCGTGGTCACCGGCAGCATTCCCACGAAAGGGATCGGCTTACCCTTCGTGAGTTACGGCGGGTCGAGCCTCATCGTTCTGGGACTCATGATGGGCATGGTGATCAATGTCGCCCGCCACGCGGGCGGCATGGTTGTAGACACCCACACTCAACCCATCAAGGACCGTCTCCAGAGGGTCTAACTATGCACAAGCTCCCCACCACGCCACCCTGCCGCCCAACCCAATGGCGGGACCCATGGCGGGACGCATTGGTGGTCGCGTTGCCGCTCGCCCCGCACGTGGCGGATCAACTTCGTTCCGGCCAGCCAGTTCGGCTCACCGGACCCGTGCTCGCCGCACGCGACGCCGCCCATGCGCGCATCGTCGAAGCGCTGCGCCGAGGTGAGGCGTTGCCCTTCGAACTTGCAGGCGCCACCATCTACTATGTAGGTCCAACGCCAGGAACCAACGAGCACTCCGTTGGCTCGGCAGGCCCGACCACCAGCAGCCGAATGGACCCGTACACCCCTCTGCTTTTGGAGCGGGGTTTGCGCGGCATGATTGGCAAAGGCGGACGCAGCCCCGAGGTGGTCGAAGCCATCCGCCGGTTTGGAGCGGTGTACTTCCTCGCAGTCGGAGGAGCCGGGGCGCTGCTCGGACGCCACATCACCCGCGCTGAGCTCGTCGCATATCCCGACCTAGGGCCCGAAGCAGTGCGCATGCTCTGGCTGGACCGGTTTCCCGTGTTCGTAGCGATCGCTCGCCACGGCGACCCTATGGTCCCGCCGTACTTGGGATGAACCACTCCGTCCGATCCGTCCGAGCTCTCCGACCGCGCCTCGAGCAAGTCGCTCGCGAGGAAGTCGAGCGGTTGACATATTCCTTGCCCCACCATCTCCACCAAAAATGCCGGCGCGTGCCGGTGATCTTGGAGTGGCGGCCATCCCCGGAGTTAGTCCAAGAGGGGCTCGCGCCCGATACATTGGGGCTGTTCGTGGGACAAGACTTGCTTGAGTCCGAAGATCCCCTTCCGCCGCACATCCTGTTGTTCTTGGCGAACCTCTGGGACGAAGCCGGGAAGTCCCTGTCTCGGTTCCGCCAAGAGGTCCGGAAAACGTTTCTCCACGAGTTGGGCCACTACTTGGGGTTGAACGAAGACGATCTCGCGCAACGCGATCTGGATTGACCCCTTGCCTCCGACGCCATTCGCAGTTCTCGCTCACCCCAGGCGATGAGGCACACGGAGCCTTTACCACCAGCGACCGCGAGTCGTCCGATCGTCGTGGACCCGCAAGAGTTCAGAACCCGTAGACCTTGCGCAGTTGCTCCTCGGTGGGCATCCCAGAATAATACTCACCGCGAGGCCCGATGTATTGGCCGCCTTCGACCTGGCGTAAGGTCACCGGTGTGCGAGAACCGTTTGAGTTTTGAATCCACACCGTGGTGTAGAATTGCTGTTGTTGAACATGTTGGATCTGCTGTTCCAGTTCTCGCTGACGCGCGTACTGATTGGCCAAGGCACCCCCCAACAACGCACCGGCAGCCGCGCCCAACGCGCGGTCGTTTCCACCACCGCCAAAGTTATGGCCGAGAATCGCTCCCAGCCCGGCGCCGATCCCCGCGCCCAATGCCGTGGCTTGGTCCCTCGAAGGGGAACCCGTCGTGACACACCCACTGAAGACCATGGCCACCATGGCCATCGCGGCAATGCTTCTCGCGCTCATATCCCGCTCTCCGTTCATTCAATCGCACTTCGCGCTTCCATGGAATTCGACGCGGTACGGCCGAAAATATTCATGGGCCCCACCAAGACTTCATGGGTCCACGCGACCGGGTGGGACCAGGCAGAGCACGGGCAAGGCTCACTAGGGTAACGCCGGTGAATTGGCTCGTGTTCCAGCCGCACGAACTGGATGCCGATGGCACCTTGCTGTTGACCGACCGCCGCGCCCGCCACCTGTGCCGCGCGGTCCGCGTGAAATGTGGAGATGTCGTCCATGTAGCGCAATTGGGTGGGCGGCGTGGCCATGGGGAAGTCCTCGAAGTTGGCCACGACCGCGTGCGCATACGTTGTCGAATGGACGAGCTCCCTCTCCCGGCCTGGCCCGTGGTGGTGTGGATGGCCATGCCCCGGCCCAAGGTCGCCCGGAGGTTGTGGATGCACCTGGCCGCCTTGGGCGTGGAAGAAATCTGGGTCACCGGAGGCGACGGTGTCGAGGCCAGCTACCTCCACAGTGGGGCACTATCGTCCGACGAGTTGAGCCGTAGTTTGCTGGAAGGCCTGGAGCAAAGTGGGGGTACGCACCTGCCACGAGTGGTGATCGAACGTCGCTGGTCTCGCGAGTGGTTGCGCACCCAACTTGCCCAGCGGCCTGCCTATGACCGATGGGTGGCCGATACCGACGGCAAGGGCTCGCCGGTGTGTGCGCCACAGCACGGGTTAATTCTCGCGGTCGGTCCCGAGCGTGGGTGGAGCGAACGGGAACGAGAATGGCTTCGCAACCTTGGCTTCCGAACGTTGTGCTTGGGGCCTCGGGTGTTGCGGACAGACGCGGCGTGTTTGATGGCGCTCGGGCTCGTGTCGTCGGTCTGGCCAGTTCCCAGCGCGGTTGCCTCCGCCTGGCAGGTGTAGGAAACTACTCGTTTGAACATGGCGACATGAACTGGATTCTTCGAAAGATCATCGGAACGAAAAACGAGCGCGATCTCCGAAAACTACGGCCGCTGGTGCAGCGTATCAACGAAATCGAGCGCTCCTACCAGTCGTTGTCGGAGGAACAGCTGCGAGCGAAAACGGACGAATTTCGCCAGCGGTTGGCCCGCGGCGAAACACTGGATGACCTTTTGTGTGAAGCGTTTGCGGTCGTGAAGAATGCCTGCCGCCGCTTGTGCGGGCGCACCATCGAGGTATGCGGTCATCCCGTAGTTTGGGACATGGTGCCGTTCGATGTTCAGTTGATCGGGGGCATTGTGTTGCACCAGGGCAAGATCGCCGAGATGGCCACGGGCGAGGGCAAAACACTGGTCGCCACCATGCCGGCCTACCTGAACGCGCTGGCCGGCCGCGGCGTGCACATCGTCACGGTGAACGACTATCTGGCACGGCGCGATGCGCAATGGATGGGAGCTCTCTACAGCTACCTCGGTCTCACCGTGGGGTGCATTCAGAACTCGATGGGACCGGCCGAAAGGCGCCATGCCTACGAGTGCGACGTCACGTACGGCACGAACTCCGAGTTCGGGTTTGATTACCTTCGCGACAACATGGCGATTCGCGCCGAGGACCAGGTCCAGCGCGGCCACGAATATGCGATCATCGACGAGGTGGACAGCATCCTGATCGACGAGGCACGCACCCCGTTGATCATCTCCGGTCCGGCCCCCTACTCCACCGAGCAGTACATTGTTCTGCGGCCCGCGGTAGAACGACTGGTCCGGCGGCAGCGGGAGCTGTGCAATCGTCTGATCGAAGAAGCCAAACGGCTGCTGGAGAAACCCAATCGCGCACGTGAGGACGAAGAAGAAGCTGGGCGTAAACTGTACCAAGTTGCCCAAGGCATGCCCAAGCACAAGCAGCTGCTGCACTTGTTGGAGGACCCCGCGATTCGGCGCATCTACGAGAAAGTGGATGCCATGATGTTGACCGACATGTACAAGGACGAAGCGCGGGCTTTGCGCGAAGAGCTGTTCTTTACGATCGACGAAAAAGGCAACGACGCGAGCTTGACCGAAAAGGGTTGCCGGGAATTGAACCCCGACGATCCTGAAATGTACGTGCTGCCAGACCTGGCCACGCAACTATCCTTGCTGGAAGGGAATCCCTCGCTCTCAGCGGAAGAAAAGATCGCTCGCCGGCAACAGCTCCAAGACCTGTTCGCGGAGCGCAACGAGCGGATTCATGCCGTGGATCAACTCATCCGCGCCTACACCGTGTATGAACGCGACGTTCAGTACGTGGTGCAGAACGGCCAGGTCATCATCGTCGACGAGTTCACCGGGCGCTTGATGCCGGGTCGGCGGTGGAGTGACGGGCTGCACCAAGCCATCGAAGCCAAGGAAGGCGTGCGCGTCGAGCGCGAGACGCAGACGCTAGCCACCATCACGATCCAAAACTACTTCCGCATGTACAAGAAGCTCGCCGGCATGACCGGCACGGCGGAAACAGAGGCGGACGAGTTCGCGCAAATCTACAAGCTGGACGTCGTGGTCATTCCCACCAACCGTCCCGTGCGGCGCATTGACTACAACGATCGCGTGTACAAGACCCAGCGGGAAAAGTACAACGCCATCATCGAGCAGATCGTCGAATGCCACCAGCGAGGCCAACCCGTCCTCGTCGGCACCGCGACCGTCGAGCATTCCGAAATCATCAGCCGGATGCTCCGCCGACGTGGCATCCCGCACAACGTGCTCAACGCCAAGAACCATGAGCGCGAGGCGGAAATCGTCGCCCTGGCCGGCCAAAAAGGTGCGGTGACCATCGCAACGAACATGGCGGGGCGCGGCACCGACATCAAATTGGGCGACGGCGTGGTCTGGCTTCCGCGGGAAGTCGTGGAGTCGCAGATCCGACTGGACGATCCCTACGATGGATCCACGCTTCGCCAAAAACTCATGGAACAGCCTTGCGGCCTGTTCGTGATCGGCTCCGAACGGCACGAAGCGCGCCGCATCGACCGTCAACTGCGCGGGCGCTGTGCCCGACAGGGCGACCCGGGGTTCTCGGTCTTCTACGTATCGCTGGAAGACGACCTCATGCGGTTGTTCGGATCCGATCGGATCTCGCGCATCATGGACCGACTCGGCTTGCAGGAGGGCGAGGTGCTGGAGCACCGGATGTTGAACCGCTCCATCGAGACCGCTCAGCGGCGCGTCGAGCAACACAACTTTGCGATTCGGAAACGGACGCTGGAGTACGACGACGTCATGAATACCCAGCGTCAGATCATCTATGGGTTCCGCAACGAAGTCCTCCACGCCGCGGACGTCCGCGAGTACTTGATGGGGATCGTCGAGGACGTGGTCAGCGCACGCGCCGAAGTCGCGGCAGACAACCGCGAGGAGGGAATTCGTCAGTTCGTCCAGTGGGCCAACCTGACGTTTCCGATCGGCCTGTCCGCCGAGCAAATCCCACCGGATGCCGACGCCGAGGCGTTGACGCGCCTGGTGCTGGAGCGCGTGCGAACCGCGTACGATGTCAAGGCGCGGATGGAAGATCCTGCGGCGCTGGCCGAGCTGGAACGGCAAATGATTCTGTTCGCCATCGATGAGCATTGGCAGGAGTATCTGCGCAACTTGGATGCACTCCGGCAAGGCGTGGGCTTGCGAGCCTACGGTCAACGGGATCCATTGGTGGAATACAAGCGGGAGGCTTATGACCTCTTCTCGGATCTCGTGGACCGGATCAAAAACGACGTGGTGTCACGCATGTTCCGCTCGGCCACTTCGCTTGAAGTGTTCGAGCGGATGTTGCGGGCCATTCCGCGAGCCTTGGTCCATGGAGAACTTCCGCCGCTGGCAGCCGCCGCATCGAGCACCTCGGAACAAGGAACGCTTGTGGATGAAGTCCTCGGCGCCGTGCCCGCTGCGCCGGATGAAACGCCACCCCAGCCGGTCCGGTTCGCTGGCCCGAAAGTTGGCCGCAACGATCCATGTCCGTGCGGGAGCGGGAAAAAGTACAAGAAGTGTTGCGGGGCCACTCAAGTACCCGGCCGCCCTCCCACCACATAAGCCGTCCCCCATATGCCCGCGACCTGGGAACTGCAGACGGCCACCGAACTGCGAACGCTCCCGCGCCCTGTGGCGATCGCGCTAGCGACGTGCACCGGCATTCTTTTGTTCAGCGCTTTTCCGCCCTTGGAGTGGGCCTGGGCCGCCTGGTTGGCCCTGGTGCCGCTGGGGTTGGCCGTGGCCGGCCGCCGCCTGGGAGAGGCCTCCGCCCTTTCGTTTTGGGCCGGTCTCGTGTTCTGGATCCCTTCGCTGTGGTGGATCCACCGCGTGACGATCGCAGGTTGGATAGCGCTGTCAGCCTACTGCGCGCTGTACATGATTCCTCCCGCATGGGTCTTCGCCGAACTGGGCCGGCGTTCGGTCCCTTCGCGCCCGGGTGGATCTCTAGGGTCCGCTCTTGCGATCGCCGCCACGTGGGTGGGCTGGGAGGTGGTGCGGGGTCGCCTGGCCACCGGCTTTCCATGGAATGATCTCGGGGTCAGTCAATATCGTCACTGGGGCTGGATTCAACACGCCGCATGGGGTGGTGTGCCAGCCGTTTCGGTCGCCGTAGCGTTCTTTAACGGATTGGCGTGGTCCTGGGCATGGGCACGAATGGAACGCGTACGCCCACCGACTGCGCGCGCCGAACATCTCGTAGGGGGATGCCTTCTCTTGCTGGCCTGGCTCTCGGGCCTGGCCCAGCTCGCCACGCCAGTCGCCTCGGACGTCGAACTGCGCGTAGCACTCGTTCAACCGGCCGTGCCCCAAAACGAAAAGTGGACCCCCGAGTCCTACACGCGCATGTACCAAGACTTGCAACGACTCTCGCTCGCCGCTCTGGCCTTGCAACCTAGCCTGCTCGTCTGGCCTGAAACCGCTCTCCCAGAAAATGTACGCGAGAGCCGCGAACCGTTGGCCCTCGTCCATTCCGTCACGTCTCATGGAGTCCCACTGGTGTTCGGAGCTCTCGACGCCGAGCGAGATGACGACGGAAACGTCCGGTACTACAACGCGGCTATTCTGATGAAGCCCGAGCTTGCGCTCGAAGTCTACCGAAAACAGCACCTCGTGCTGTTCGGCGAATACGTACCGTTCCGCAGCGTGCTGCCCGTGTTGGGCCGGCTCGTGCCTATGGATTTCGATCTCACCCCAGGTCACACGCCGACCGTATTTCGGATCCAACAACCGGCGGAGATTCCTTTTTCGACGATGATTTGCTTCGAAGACACCATGGCGCCCCTGGCACGCCGGTTTGTTCAGCAAGGCGCGCGGTGGTTGTTGGTCCTGACCAACGATGCATGGTTTGATGGAACGTGGGGGCACCGCCAGCACTTCGTCCAGAGTATTTTCCGCGCGGTGGAGTGCGGCGTTCCTCTCGTGCGGTGCGCGAACTCAGGAGTGACCGGTTGGGTAGATCCGAAGGGACGGATCGGGGGCCGGCAAGGCGAAGCTGCAGGCACCCTGCCGATCACCGACGCCCACGGGCGACCGGTGATGGGATTCCTTACCGTGCAGGTTCCCATTGCGCTCGCCGGGTGGAACGCCACACCGTGGGTCCGTCACGGCCCGTGGTTTCCGTGGACCCTCGCCTGCATCGGTGTCACTCTCACCCTCGTGGTCGCCGTGGTGGCGTACAAAAGGTGAGCCACGAGCGCAGCGCGGCGCTAAAGCCATGGTTCGGTCCATTGCGCACTTCGAGCGATCCGAAATAATCTGCAGAAATCTTGGCGCGGCGGCCGAGGCACGCGCCGGCCAGCGATTCGAGCGGGCGGGCCATCTCATCGGCGTTCAAAAACGGTTTGTGATGGACACCCCAGCCGTCCAACCGTTGGAAAAAAGTTGAATGGTTTGTCCAAACGTTGGACAATCGAGCGGGTTGCTTGGGCGCCTCGTACTGCACGGGGTGGGAATTTATGACAGCGCAGTGTTGCGAACATCGACAAGCACAGAGTTTCCGAACAACGCTAGGCGGGCACTTGGTGAAATTCTAGGTTCGTGGTAGAATATGCCCATGCGCCAGCCATTTCTATCGTTGAAGCTCGGGCCTTTGAAGCTTGCCGGCATGATCGCCGTCACCTACGCCGGGTTTACGTTGGCGGCCATGTTTATTGCCAGCTATGTGGTCACCAACATGGCCACTTCCAAGCTCCAAATGACCGAGCTCGAGCTTTGGAAAGGGATTGCCTTCGTCGTCAGCACCGCCGGCGTTGTGTTTTACTTGAGCTTCGTCTTTCTGCATTGGCTCTCGGAGCGGGAAAAGGAACTTTCGAGCCACCGCCAAGCGTTAATCCGATCTGAACAACGGGGCATGGCAGGATTGCTGGCGTCCGCGGTGGCCCACAACCTGAAGAACCAACTTTGTGTGCTGATCGAGACCGTGGAGGAGCTGAACCGCACACACATGTTCGCCGAAGAGGTGCAACGGCTTCATGAGCAAGTAGACTCCATCTATCAAATGGTTCAGGAGCTTCAACAGATCGGGCGCGAACGGCAGGGTGAACCCGCCAGCGTGTTCGATTTCTCGCGCGTAGTCAAAGAGAGTGTTCGAATGGGACGGCTACATCCGAAGGTTCGCGCCTGTGAAGTCACTGTCGACACTCCGCAACAATTGCTTTGCCGAGGCTATCCGGCATGGATCCGGCAGATGCTATTCAATTTCCTACTCAACGCCGCCGAGGCCATGGGAGGCCGTGGTTCTGTGCGGGTGTCTCTGCGAGAAGACGAGGACGGCATTTGGCTGACCGTTTCGGACACTGGCCCGGGCGTGCCCCATGACGAGGTCCCCAACCTGTTCCAACCATTCTTCACCACCAAAGAGTGGGGCACGGGTTTGGGCTTGTTTTCCATCCGCGCCGCGGCCGAGGCACACGGAGGGCGCGTGTCGTATCGCCCAGGACCGTTGGGAGGCGCAGAGTTCCAGGTCTGGTTCCCTCCACGGATGCGCGAAGGGGCTGCTTTACACAGGCCGAACGGTTTCACAGAGCCGCCGCCGACGGGCTCGCATCCATAAGCCAACCGCCGCAACAACTTCTGCGACCGACGCCGTCACCCACCCGGCGAACGTACCCTGGGAAAATCCGTAGGAGTGTAGGCCGATGCCGAGCAGGTTGATGGCCAACCACGCAGTAAGGACCACGGGCACCGTCAAAATCGCGCCGGCCGCCAACCCAGCCTCGTCAATCAGATTCCCTGCCCGCGCATGGAACACCGCGGCGGTCCACAAGACGATCAACAGCGCGCCATTCTCCTTGGGATCCCATCCCCAAAAGCGTCCCCACGACTGATCCGCCCACACACCGCCGAGCGCTGTACCAAGAAAGGTCAGCGCCAGTCCAAATGCCAGGTAGCCACGTACGGTGTGGAACCATGGACTCGCATCCGCTGGGCCGCGACTTCCCGCCACCCATAGGGCCCAATGTGCCAGCGCGCCCGCCAGCAAACAACCTGAGTACCCCAAGGTGATCGTCAAGACATGCGTGGTGAGCCAGAAATTGGAGTCCAACACGGCAACGACCTTGGCCATCACGTCTCCTTCGACCTCGTACCTCGCCGCGACTGCCAACAAGGCGGCGGCGAGCGCCGCAACCACGATGCCTACAGGGCGGCGAACCTCGGGTCGGCGCGGCCACAACGCGGCAAAAGCCACGACCCAACCGACGAACACGAAGGTAGAGTACAGATTCGTCACCGGCGGCCGTCCCATGATAAACGTTCGGGCCGCCAGCCCGACGGTATGAGCCAGCCAACCTGCCCACATCATTCCACTTCCGATCGTCCACCGGCCCCATTGACCCGGCGGCGCACTCAGCGCCAACCAAGCCAGAGCCGCCAGCACATAGGCTGCGATGGCCCACGAGAACGGCCTCCATCGATTCATCCACGACTCCACGTTCAATCGCACGTCCAAGTGAGCGATGGAACTACATTGGGCCAGCGTACGGCGGCGAATGTCGGATACTAGCTGCAGTACGCGTTCACGATCCCGCTCGCGCCAGGCTTTTGCCAATGCACGCCAGAGGTTCGCCACCTCCAGCGCAGCTGGCCCCGCCGCTCCAAGTTCCGAAACGGGCAGCCAAGGCGAATGTTCAGCGTTTTCCTGCGGCCATACCGCAGGAAGGTCATTACGAGACAATCCGGCGTATAGTTCCAGGGCGGCGCCCAACCGCAAGAACTCGCGATCCACCACGGTGCGCTCGTTCGAGGGGCGCTCCGAGGCCTCGCGGTACAGCTTCGCCAACGTAGGGAGACTTCGTTGCAGTTCCAAATGCGACACTCGACGCCGAGGAGGATCCGACGGCAAGTCCAACGCGTCTAACACGTCGGGGTGATTAACCAAAATCCACGCTTGACCGTGCACTTTCTCGGCGTCGAATATCAGATCTGCAATCCACGCAGCCGCACTTCGTCCACTCCACGACGGGCGGCCGCAGATCTGCCACATAGCCAGCCGAGCGTACGTGCCCATGGGCATGGGCCGCCCGCCTTCCAAGACCACCAGGTCTTCGAATGCCCGCAGCATTCGGCGGTCCGCGTCCGCCGCCCACGCCACCGTCAGCACCGCCCAAAAGGCAAAGACCGTGGACCGAACACGGCTCCGTTTCATCGGCGTCTCCCCGGACTCAGATAGTGCAGCACCATGCCGGCAAACATCAGCGCGCACGACACGTAGGGCAACAAGCGCACACGGTTTTCGCTCACCGCTAGCACCGAGATTTCGGGACCATCGGGATGGTCGATGTAGGAGGACTGGTAGAACGTGAACGGCCCGTAGCGGAATGGTCGGTTCATCGAAATCACCACGGGACGCTGACTCCGTCCGTCGAAGACTTCGATGCGACTTTCAAAGCTCCGAGGAATCCGCGAGTTCGGATAAAACTCCTTCTGAAAGTCCACCAAGCGAATCGTAATCGGCAACGGATGTCGAGTTCGTCGTAGATGCACGAACACTGCGTCCGTCGTGTCCCTGCGAGGGATCCGCAGCGCGTCGCCTTCTCCCACGAGCGCGAACCGGTCCGTTCCCACCCGAAGCACGACCGCGGGGATCGCGCGTTCGGGATCCACGTGCCGTGCCGACCGCAGCGCCTCCGGCGAGGGAGGCTGTGACCCACTCCACTCGACCGAAGACCACACTCGGTGAACCGTGGCGCCGTCGGGCATGCCCGGTAACGGCAAGTTTTGGCCCGGCCGAAGGCTTCGCAAATCCCATGCGTGGACCCGTCGGCGAGTCTCGCCCACTGGCTCAATGATGACGAGTTCCCACTCATGGCTGGACACTCCGACCGACGTGCTTTGGCCTTCCGCCAGCGTCACAGTACTTTCGCGCGCGTGGTGTACACCGACCCAGCTGCCCACCAGCAGCAGACCCAGACCCAAATGCAACACCCACAACCCCACATAGCACCGGATCGGCCGGAATCGTTGGAACAACGATGCCAGCAGGTTCACGAAGAACACGGCCAATGTTCCCACCATGCCCGGCAGTGGCAAGCCCACGGGTCCCCGAAACCACCACGAGCGGAAGACCCGCTGTAGCGCGCCGTACAGACCCACTTCGGGGTTCACCTGCGCCACGGTGCCCCAAACGGTCAATACGCACATCCACAACAGGCACGCCACCGTCCACCGCAGGGAACCCAGATATTGCAACAGAGTGCGCCAGTGCGGAAACCGGGATCCGATCGAACCGATCGCTGACATGATGAAGTACTTTACGCCACGACACGCGTTCAGCAAATGAGCAGGTACTTGCGCGAGAGCGCGATCGCGCCACGTACGTCCGCCCGCCCGCTGGTCACCCTTCACCTCGATTCGGAGCACTCCGAATCGCTGCGTTTACTTTGACGTCGTGAGGTACTTTACCATGTGCGCGATGTAGCCAGCTCCACGGGCCGGCGCATTGGGGTCGCGACGTGGCAAGGCGGCGATTTCGCGCCGCAAACTTGCTGCGATCTCGGGCATGGCTGCCAGGGCGTTAAGCGCCTCCAAGGACACATACGCTCCAGTCCGCTCGGGCGACATGAGTTCACGAAGAGTTCGTTCCACCTCGGTCCGCAGCTCCCCCGATCCGTACCGACCCAAAGCCTCCGCAGCCACGATGCGTACGCTGGGAGAGTCGTCGTTCAACAGTGCGCGAAGCTCCTCTTGAGCCGCACTCACCGCCGAAGGTCCCCGAATCAGAAGGCCCATGGCCGCCCAATACCGGACTGCGCTGTCGGCGTTTTGGACGGCCGAACGCAGCCAGGGAACCATTTCGGGATCTCGTCGTGCGGCACGATCGGCGGCATCGAGGATCCGCTCCAAGGGATACCAGCGGTCATCCCGCGCGAGCTCTCCCAGGGTCATGCCCGCCAGCCGCGCACGGCGATACCGTTCGGCCTCGGGAAGAAAACCCAGGTCACGGACCTGCAGCAGATGTTCACGCAAGGCAGCTCGAAACTCTGCCAACTGCGAGGCCATTTCGGGCCGCTCCGCCAAGTTCCGCGTCTCGTGGGGGTCGTCGGCCAGATCGTAGAGCTCCTCGATCGGTTTCTCTTCCCAAAAGCGCTTCTGCGCCTCGTGGGTCAGCTGTCCTCGATCGTACAGCTCTTTCCAAATGCGCGTGGTGGGAGTTTGAAACATGTAGTCAATATACTGACCGTAGGTCCGGTGGGGCATGAAGTGACGAAGATAGACGTACCGTGACGAGCGCACGGAGCGCACCAAGTCGTAACGTTCGTCCATGCGCCCGCGCTGCCCAAATAGATACTTCGGTGCGGGCCCCGAATAGGGACCCAAAAAGGCCTTGCCATGCATCCACGATGGAGGCTCGATGCCCGCCAAGCTCAACACCGTGGGAGCCAGATCTACGAAGCCCACCATTCGTTCGACCACCCCTCCCGGCTGGTAGTCCGGCCCGGCCAAATGTCGGAACTTAGGCGGCACGTACACAATCAAACCCACCTGCAACCCCGAGTTGTAGGGCCACCGCTTACACCGAGGCATGCCCGGGCCATGATCGCCATAGAAAAACACGATCGTGTCTTCAGCCAAACCATCCTGATCGAGCTCTTTCAAAATCGTCCCAGCCTGCTGGTCCATCACCTGGATCTGGTCATAGTACTGCGCCCAGTCTTGGCGAACCTCCGGCGTGTCCGGGTGGTACGGAGGCACAGGAACTTTCGCAGGATCGTGCACCCACGTATGCGGGCGCTTTCGCACCTGGCTTTCATGCGTGACGGTGAGATTGAAAATCGAGAAAAATGGCTGGCCCGGTCGGCGGTTCCGCCAGTGCGCTTTTGGCGACGAGTCATCCCACACCACGCCGGGCTTGGTCAGGTTGTAATCCTCTTTGGAATTGTTGGAGCAATAGTAACCCGCCTCGCGGAGAAACTGAGGATACATTTTCAGAAAGGGCGGCGGCGCCACTTCGCTCCGCATGTGCTCCGCACCCAACGACGCCGGATACATTCCCGCAATGATCGCCGTTCGCGCCGGCGCACATACCGGAGCCGTGGACCACACGGTGCGGTAAATCACGCCGCGCCGGGCCAAGGCGTCCAAGTTCGGCGTGGTGGCAAACTGGTCGCCGTACACGCCGAGATGGGGGCCCATGTCTTCGCAGGTGATCCAAAGGATGTTCGGGCGAGCCACCGGCTCTCCTGCGATCAGCGAACTAACCCATGAGATCGCCACACTGGCCCACACGAAACTGAACCGTATCTGTCTCATCACGCGACGTCTCCATTCATCTGACCTTTGCCCGTACGCCGCTCAGTTCTCGAGCAGCGCGCGAGCATCGCGCTGTCGCTCAGGCGAACTGCCCCCCTGAGCGATCCGCTCCAGCACCGGGCGCAACTCCGCGGGGAGCGGTCGAAGTCCGCGCGCCACACGCAGGACGGATTCTTCCGCCTCCGCACGGACCTCCGCGCGATCGATCCACTGCGCCGCCAACTGAGCTGCCCCGGCCAGCGGGATGTCGGCTAGAATCGCCAGGCACACCTTCTGTTCCTCCGGAAACTCCAACAATGGCGCGATTTGGCGGACCGTTTCCAGCCGTTCCGATGGCTGCATGGCGCAACTGCGCAACACCGCGACCAACCCCCGCTGAGCGAGCCGTCGGGTCTGAGCATCCTCTTGGCGTGCCGCCTCCATCAGCGCAGGCAGGGCATCCGCGGTCTTCCAGTTGCTCAACGCACGCACAGCTTCGCGCCGTTCCGCGGCGTCGGCCGAACGGATCGCACCGGCCACGACCGGCAGAACCTCCCTCCCCTGAATCCGGCCCGCTAACCCCAGCAAGGCCACGCGGGAGACCGACCCCGACGCCGCGCGTTGCCAAGCCGGCAGCCACCGTTCCCGCAGTCTCGGTTGGCGAAGAGCCAGCGCCTCACCCGCGGCCCACCAAGTGGCGAGATCGGATTCTTGGGCCGACAACAACCCTGCCAAAAAACGGTCCAAGTCCCCTGGACCTGACAGAGCTGCCAACTGACGGATAGCCTCCATACGCACCGAAGGATTCGAATGCGTCGCAAGTCGCTCTGCCCACGGCAGGGCTGCCGTAGTTCCGCGCTCCCCGGCCGCACGAAGCAACTCGGTCAGCACCGGATCCGACGCGTTGGGAAACATGGCCACGAGCGCATCGTCCGCGCCTTTGGCATTGAGCCTCGCTAAGGCCTTTCGCGCGGCCACGCGTTCAGCGTCGGTCCCTTTCTCCGATGCCGCCACTTGAACCAGCACCGATACGCTCTCCGCATTCCCGGCTGTCGCCAGTGCACGCAACGCCGCCAGCCGGACCGCCGGTTCGCCGGTTTGTCGAAGCAGATGATGAATGCTGGCGGCTGCCCCACTCACGCGCCGGTCCTCGATCAGTCCGAGCAAACCAATTTGCGCGGAGGGCGACAGCAGCGAAGCGGTACCGGCTAAGGAGACCAGCACTGAGTCCGGTGCCCGCTCACGGAGCAACTGCAAACCGACCAGTTGGTACGCCGCATTCGTCGAGGCCAGCAACGCACTCGCATGCACGGGAACCTGTGTAGACGCCGATGCGCGTTGAACGATCGCCAACGCGGCGGCGCGCACAGTGTCGGGCGGCGACAACGCATCCAGCGTCAACAACGCATGGTCTGCACACGCCGCATCTTGGCGCGACAGCGCGGCATCGAGAACCGATAGCAAGGCCTCCCACGCCGCCGGGCCGGCTACGCGCAACCGATCGGGAGGAGTTCCGGTCAAAGCCTCACATGCCTCAGGTGTCGCAATCCGGCCCAAGGCCCACACCACGCGCGCCACGACCCCGGAGTCGGTGGACTCCAGCCCTTGGCGCAAGCACGCCACGGCCTCCGGCACACGCTGCAAGCCCACCACATGACATAACCGAGCTTGTGCCGCCGGACTGACCGCAGGCATGGCCGCGACCATTCGACGCACCACCGCCGGATTCCGCATCCGTTGCATCGCCATCCCGGCGTCGTCTCCCAAGGCCGGATCGTCCAACAACTTCAGCAACAAGTCCGCCGCTTGCTCTCCCCCGAACCGGCCAAGTTGCGCGATGGCAAACTGGCGGACTTCACGTTTCGCTTGGGGGTCCCCAGCCAGCCGTAGCAGTTCCTGTTCGGCGATGCGACGACTTCGATCCGTGCCACAGCGGTTGAGCACCTGTTCCGCTTCGATCAGCGGCGACCGATCCTCCCCATACGACCAGCTCCGGACTCGGTCCAACGCCGCCCGCACATCCCCCTCCGCCGCGCTCGGCAACGGCACCGTCGAACACGAGAGCCCACCCAGAACCAAGCAAACTCCTACCGTCGCTCCACTCGCGGCCCGTGCAATCCAATCTCCTCGTTTCATGATCGCCTCCTTCAAATCGTCCACGGCGCCCGCAAGGGTCGCCGAATCCATCGATCGGCCTCCGAGTCGCCGACGATCCGTTCATGTTCTGCGTCCCAGCGCAGCGGCCGGCCGCCGAGCTCCATACTCGCGTTGAGCAAGTGGCAAATCGTCGCCGTACGGTACCCGATCCATTCGTGCGCCACCGGTTTCCGGCGCGAGCGGACACAGTCCAAAAAGTTCCGATGGTGCCCTGGACTACGCTCCGTGTGTTCTTCGTGCGGAAGGATCCGCTCCCGTAACAGCGAAGGCGGATCGGCCTGCAGTCGCCCGCCATGGATCTGGATGAAGATCCAGCCGCGGGTTCCGATCAGCTTCAGACCGCGGTCGCCTTCGCTGCGGCCATGGACCCGAACTCCATCGGCATACCGGAACTCGAACTCGAAGTCCATGAAGGCGTCGTAGAGGGGGCTGGCCGCTCGGCGGCCGGCCGCCCGCAACTCCACAGGCATTTGCGTGTCGTTGTTGTGAATGAACTGAACCAGATCGAGGACATGTGCGCCACGGTCGGTCATCTCACCCCCGCCGGTGCTCATGACGAACCGCCAACCGAAATGGGTGGTTTCTTCCAGGTAGGGGTGCCACGGCGCCGGTCCCAACCAAAACTCATAATCGAGTGTCTCGGGTGGCTCGCTCGGCCGCACGGGACCGGTCGCGGCTCGGATCCGCTGGTGATGGGGTTCCGAGGTCGGCAACCGTACCTCGACCTCGCGCAGCGTCCCGATCCGGCCATTGCGCACCAGCTCCCAAGCAAACCGACAGGTGTCGTTGGAGCGCTCGTGGCTACCGGTCTGGAGGACTCGCCCGTAACGAGCCACCGCGTCCACCACGGCTCGGCCCTCCGGGATCGAGTTGGTCAACGGTTTTTCGCAATAAATGTCCTTCCCCGCGCGCGCCGCCGCCACGGTGATGATCCCGTGCCAATGGTCAGGGGTGGCAATGGAGACCGCGTCAATGTCCGGCCGAGCCAGCAGCTCGCGGAAGTCGTGGTAAACCGCGAACTGCTGGTCTGACACAGGGCGACCCGTTTTCTCGTATTGCTGTCGAGCGGTCACGACCGCCGCATGCAAGCCCTTGGCGAAACCTTCTCGACCGCGCTCCACGTCGCACAACGCCACGATCTCCACATCGGGTTGCGCAATGAAATTGCGCATGTTGCCCTGTCCTTGACTTCCGAGGCCGATGCAACCAATCGTAATCCGCTCGCTGGGTGCTACCCAGCCCCCTCGGCCTAACACGCGCGCGGGCACAATCGAAATCGCTGCGGCACCGGCTCCACACCGGCGCAAAAACGTGCGTCTCGAATATGTCGTAGTTTTCATTCAACTGCTCCTGCGCTCACCTGTCTGGATGCTCGGAGTTGTGGACGGATTCGGCCCACCTTCCGACCGAATCCGTCGGCCCACTTCTCGCAACGTCTGGGCGTCCTCGGGGTGGAGGTTCCCCTCGGGCAAGGGCCCACTGTTCAACAGCAGATTACACCGCCGCCCCCACGCCGCCTGGAGGCGTGGCCAAACCTGATCGGCCTTCCAATGGCGCCCATCGTCGTCCTTTCGGTACCCCCACGCCATCGGTTGAAGTGTGTCACAAATCTCGTTCCACTTGGTCCGGTTAGCCTCCCACGCACGCGCCGCGATCGCAGCGGCTTTCTCCCCCAGGAGTTTGCGCACGCGGTCCTCCAGCGAGGCACCCTCCCGCTCGGGCGCCGCAAAGTCCTCCGTGCCGGTGGCCCCCTGCTTGAACGAAATCAAGCAATGGGGCTGGAGCCGCCGCACCAGCGCGTAGGTTTCTTCGATCGGAAACAGCTCTGGCCGCGAGTAATACCCCATGATCGGATCGAACCAGATGCCCGCCAACGGGCCATAATGCGTGAGCAATTCTCGCAACTGCGCATGAACAAATTCGATGTAGTATCGAAAATCTTCATCGCGCTGGAACCGATATGCCGGGTCCGGTTGCTCGTAGTTCGGTCGAGCGCACTTCCAGAGAGACACCTCGTTGCTGAAGAAGTACGGATGCCGCCAGTCCAACGCATAGGAATAGTATAAGAATAGCCCGAGCTTCTTCTTGCGACAGCATTCCGCGAGCTCCCCCACCAGGTCGCGGCGCGCGGGGGAGGCCATCGAATGAAAGTCGTTTTGCGCAGTTTCGAACAGGCAAAAACTGTCGTGGTGGCGGGCCGTCAAGTTGACGTAGCGCATACCGGCTTCGCAAGCAAGGTCCGTGATGAACTCCGCATCCCAACGGCGGGCCGCAAATTGGCCTTTCAGCTTTTCGTACTCTGCCACGCGAATCTTTTCGTGAAACATCACCCATTCTCCGCGGCCGAGAATGGAGTAGAGACCATAGTGCAGGAACAGCCCGAATCGGGCTTGCTGGAACCAGGCCAGCGAGGCCGCGCGGGGCTCGCTTCGGTACAAGTCAGCGAAATCTTGCAAATGCAGAGGCACCGGCTCACTCGAGCCACACGTTGCCGAGACGCTTGCTGTCGCCACCATACCTCCAAGGAAATCTCGGCGCGACCAACTCATTCATGGTCTCCTTAACAAGTTATTCTGCCCCGCCCACGAGGAGCCTGCAAGCTGGCTGTGCGCAGCGCCTACACCATCATAGACCGCCGGCACTACGAGACCTTGGGGCAGAGGAGGAGGCCGTCCGGGGAAATGAGCCCCGCGGCCAACTCGGGTACGCCGTGAGGTTGGCTCTCGTGTGTACTGTCGAAGCACTCCGCACGAGCATCCGTCATGTTGGCGGACTTGCCAGCGTGAAGCAGCCATCGCTGTGGTGTTTGAACTGTGGTCGACCCCTCGCGGGGCACTCGGCAAGGCTCGCCCGGAAGGCACTGCCGACCAAAATTTAAGGCATCACAGGTCTTGGTCTGCACCGTCTCAGGCGCGGGATCCTTGAAAGGCAGCAAGTCCGATCCACTCACTGGGTTCCGCCCATAGGCCCCCAATGTTTAAAATTCACTGAGAAACCCGGCCGTTACATACACAGTGTACGAGGGTTGCAACGGTAACCTGTTTGGACGACTCGCTGCAAACCGGCGCGGTGAAGGAAGTGGAAGGGTCAGGGGCGGAGAACGCGTTCTTCAAAAACCAAAAGGACACCCACCCAAACTGGTCTCGCCCCAGAGCAGCCCTCCGGACGCCGGCAAATCCAGGTGCTGTACCGCGGAGCACGCCGCAAACGGAACTACTTCAGTGTAGTACGATCCGGTCTCCTACTCCGCTCGGCGATCTGAGGATGTGGCCTGGCACGTTGATCGAATGTCGCGTCGAGCGGTCTTGAGATGCAGCTACACTGCCGCGCGTACCCACCCTAGTTGGGCCAGTGCCACCGCTGGCTTAGTCCACGATCTTGTACACCACGTCATGCTCTCGAGCGTGGCCGGTAACTTTGATTCCGACCCCCTGCCCCGCTTGAGCAGTCTGCACAGGTTTTCCATCCACCTGCATGGACTCGACCGTCTGGGTGAGGTCCGTGGTGTGTCCCTTAATGTGGATTCGATCTCCAACGGACAGCGAACCCGAAGTGAGCTGGACCGCCGCTACACCGATTCGGCCGAAGTAATGTGTGACTTTCCCGACTTCGATCTCCGCCATGGCGATCTCCTCCGTCGTACTTGCCTTTAGGGCCGCTGGATCGGACACCCGTCCGATTCGCTTTGAACACTGAACGCCCGCACGAGCGTTTCCAAGCCCTATACTAAGCGCACCGGGCTGCCGCAACAAGTGGTGGGACCCGATCACCCCACCGGCGGAACGGGAAAGCACGCCTTCACCGCGAGTGTCTGCAAGCGAACCTTGGTCCGCATCCTGAATCTTGCTCAGCCGGCGCGAACTTCGAACGGGTCGAGGGCTCGGGGCTTTCCGAGCACCGTTTGTAGCACCATCGCCACCCGAAGCTTTGCAGGAGAGTTCAACAGCTCCCGCACTTTCCACGGACGACGGCCGGTGGCCGTCACGTCGAGCGAAGGAAAAATTCGCAGGGCACCTGCGCTGGCGGGCATGCCCCGAAAGACCGACGGCGGCAACACAGCCCGCGGCGCTGCTTGCCGTATCCAAACCCGAAGCGGTGCCGCTCCAGACGTTCCTGGTCCCCGAATGGTTTCTTCCGCCAGTGGGGTGGTTGTCTCGACCGGGACCCATGGCTCGGGGACCCATCGCTCGGGTGCAGTTTTTGGAGCGGCCGGTTCAACCCGCGAAGGGGCTTGCAGCTCCACCGTAACTGGTTCAGGTTCCGGAGGCGGCGACGGTTCCCGCGAAGCCGGCGCCATCACAATGACCTCTTCCGGAGCCACCGGCTCGCCGGTAAGTTCTTCTAGCAATCGCCGAACTTGTTCCTCCGGGAACGTGGGAGTCCCACCCGGCGGCGGAACCTGCGGAGGTTTCTGACTCGGTCGTTCCCGGGACTTCAACAACCCGCCCAGGATCCATAACACGACGAAAACTAACCCAAGCAGATTCTCAAACGCATCCGCGCGGAACGTGGGGCCCGCGGTGGCCCCCCATGCTGGATCCACGCCCCCCACGGGTCAGCTTTCCTTGTGCCCCGGCTTCTCTTCGGCCCCGCCACTGGCAATGGCTTCACGCATGGCGGTGTCGGCCATGATGTTCTGCAGCCGGTAGTAGTCCATCACGCCCAATTTCCCTTCGCGGAGCGCTTGGGCAATCGCCAGCGGAATTTGGGCTTGGGCCTCGATGACTTTGGCCTGCATCTCTTGGACACGCGCTCGCATCTCTTGCTCCGCCGCAATGGCCGTAGCTCGGCGTCCCTCGGCCTCGGCTTGCCGTAGTTTCTTGTCGGCCTCCGCTCGCTCGGTTTCGAGCAACGCACCCACGTTCGCCACCTCGCGCGCTCCACTCACTCCGGCGACGCTGACATCGGCGATGTCAATCGACACAATTTCGAACGCCGTTTGTGAGTCCAGACCGCTTTCCAACACCTTCCGGCTGATGTGGTCCGGGTTCTCCAATACGTCCTTGTAGGTCGGCGAAGAGCCGATCGCACTGATGATGCCCTGCCCCACCCGTGCGATGATCGTGTCCTCTGTCGCGCCGCCGACGAGCCGTTCCAGGTTCGCACGCACGGTCACGCGGGCCTTGACGAGCAACCGAATGCCATCTTTCGCAACCGCGTCGAGCATCGTAGTGCCCTTCTTTGGGTCAGGGCAGTCGATTACTTTCGGGTTGACGCTGGTGCGCACGGCGTCGTATACGTCCCGGCCAGCGAGGTCGATGGCCGCCGCTCGCTTAAAACTGAGATCGATGTTGGCCTTGTCCGCTGCGATGAGCGCCTGTACGACGTTTAGCACGTTGCCCCCCGCCAGATAGTGCGCTTCGAGCTCTTCCGTGCTTACGTTGAGTCCGGCCTTCACCGCGCGAATGCGGGCGTCCACGATCAACGTGGGGGGCACGCCACGTAATTTCATCCCCAACAGGTTGAACAAGCTTACACGGGCGCCCGACATCCAAGCGCGCACCCAGACCTTCAAGAAGTAGAAGAACAGCCCGAGCACGATCACCGCGAAGATCACCGCGGCAATCCCTAGAACCATCATCAATATTCGCATCATGGTCGGCTCCTTCCGCTGGAACGAACTCTACGCCGGCTGGGATAAAGGCGCAAACCACTTCGGATCCAACCTTCAGAAGAGGTTCGACTGCATGGATCGGACCCACACGCTGAGCATTCGGTGCACCGTTGAGATCCAGACCTCTGGTGTCTGCACGGATCTAGTCGCACCGCCGAGTTCTGGGCGTGCGGCCTGGTACGTTGTTGCACGGGAGCTTGCACCACCCCAATATTGCTCGGCATGAAATTCCTTCGTCCCGTCCGATCCCTACGGACCCGCCGAGCGGTGCTCGTGTTGGCGAGTGCTTCGCCGCGGCGGCGGAAGTTGCTGCGGCTGGTGGGGCTGCCGTTCGTGGTCCGGGTTCCCAACGTGGATGAAGAACCACGACGAGGCGAAAGTCCGGCGGACCACGCCCGTCGGCTAGCCTTGGCCAAGGCGCGCCAAATCGCTGCGAAGTTGCCGCCGAGCGGCCCCACCTGCGTGATCGGATGCGACACAATTGTAGTCGTGGACGGTCAGATCCTGGGCAAACCGCGGACTGCGGAGGAAGCCATGCGAATGTTGCAACGGTTGAGCGGTCGCACACATCATGTCTTAAGCGGCCTGGTTGTCTTGGCACGACGATCGACTGGCGGCTGGCGGGCATACTCACGCGTTGTGACCACTCGAGTGACATTTCGCAGTCTGGATCCGGAAGAAATTCGCGCCTACGTCCGAAGCGGTGAGCCCATGGACAAAGCTGGCGCATATGGCATTCAAGAAGGTGCCGCGCATTTCGTCCGCCGTGTCGTCGGCTCCTACACGAACGTCGTGGGTTTACCCTTGGCCGAACTCGTGGAGATGCTTCGGCGGGTCCTGCCGGGAGGCCGGTCCTCCCACAGCGGAGGTTCCGAGACGACTCGTAAATTCCCCCACAGTTCCGGTAGAAAGTAAGCCATCGCCGCCAAGAGCAGGGGTCCACACTGGGGGGGGCCGCGCCTCGTACCCATGCTCAATCGTATCTTCCCGCCGCTTTGGCCGCCTCGATCATGGCCACCACATTCTCGCGCGGCGTACCGCGTTCGAGGAAGTCGGCCGTGGAAAATACGTACCGGCCACCCGGTTTTCCAATCCTCACCAGCTCTGCAGTTCGCTGGGCGACTTCGTCCGGACTCGCCCGTTTGAGGAACTCCACTTGGTCAAGGTTTCCCAAGAGCACGAGGCGATCGCCCAATCTCCGTTTGGCTTCCGCCAAATCGTTGTCGCCTTGCGGCGGCCCCGCCACAGTTTCCCAAACGGACATTCCGAGCTCGCGATAGCAGTCGTACAACGACCGCGCGCAGCCGCAGTTGTGGTAGATGGTCCACGCACCGGCTTCGTGGATCGCCTGCACCAATCGCCGCTCCCATGGCAACACGAACTCTCGAAAAAACTCAGGCCCAACGGAGGCGCCGCCTGCGATATGGCCCTGGATGCCAATGGCGTCGACTCCTGCCTCGGCCAATGCGCGGTTGTACTCGCACTGAACCGCGGTCAACCGCTCCATCCACTGAACATAAAGCTCGGGTTGTTCGAGCGGGAAAACGTACAAGCGGTCCATACCGATCCATTCTGCCGCCACGTTGAACACTCCCGCAAACCCCCACGGAGCCACGATGCCCCGATCTCCAATACAGCGTTTCCATCGCTCCGCCCATTCCCGCATCTCCGCCCGGTCGTCATCATCCACGGGCGGTAACGCGTCCATGAACGCACGAAGCTCGTCGTCGGTGGGAAGCAGAAACCGAGTGGGCGTCCAGCTCACACCCGCACTGGCGGCGCCCGCCTTCGGCCGCCGATCCTCCTTCCACCATCGTCGCCTTGGTGTGACAATTTCCACCACTCGGACTTCCATCTCCCCTTCGGTTCGAGTGTAGGAGCGCACCTCCCACCGGGGGCGCGACCGCCGAAGAAAGTGCGGGGGCTCCAACGTACGGGGTTTCGCGATCAAGTCAAAGTCCAGCTCCGCCGCCAGTTCGGCTGCGTCCACCACGCGATCGACAGTGGGCCGCTGGGGGTAGTAGGCCGCCAAATACTCCTCTTGCACGAACGGCGACACCGGCACTCGGTCAGGAATTCCGCCCGCCAAAGTCGTGCGCAGGCGTTCTCGGGGACTCAAGCTCATGGCCGCGTCACAACGTCCATGGCGCACGCAACGGCCGGTCCAGCATTTCCTGTGCAACCGGATCGCCCGGAACTGTCTCCGTCACCGGATCCCATCGCAGCGGCCGGCCCAAGCGAACCGTCATGTCGGATAGATGCGAGACAACTTCGTCGGCCCACGCTACTTCGATCGGACAGATCGTACGTCGCCGAGACCGGACGCACTCGACGAAGTTCGCGTAGTGGTTCCCGCTTTCGTACAAGCGCCGGTCGCGCGCAGACCATCGAACGGCGGCCCAAGCAGGGTTGGAAACATAGATGCCGCCTCGATCCACACTCACCCACCCCGCGTCGCCCCAAAAGGTCGTCCCATGGTTCGCGAACGGCCGATATCGGCTCACGACAGGTCGAGCGGTGTCTTCGTCCATGAACCGTAGCTCGACACCATCTGGATATACGGCCCGCACGTCCCAAATCGCCACTGTGTCGAACAGACCCCGCGACGGGATGGCGCCATGCCCTTCATAGTGGATGGGAACTGTTCGATCTTCGTCGTGCCCCCACTGCGCGATGTCAATCGGATGCACACCCCAGCCGGCGATGAATCCCAATGCATAATCGTAGATGTGGTAGGCTCCCGCGTTCGTGCATCGCAACGGGCAATACGGGCGCCACGGCGCCGGACCTAGCCAAAGATCATAATCCAGATCTTGTGGCGGATCTCTGGGCGCCACGTCCTGCGGTCGCTCCGCGCTACCGTCCAACGCCCTACGCCCCAAAGCCGGCGACCAAACTTCAATGCGGCGCAGCCGACCGATCACGCCATTGCGGACGAGCTCACACGCAAACCGAAAGTTGCGCCCGGACCGCTGCTGGGTGCCATATTGAAACACGGCCCCCCGTCGTTGAACCTCTGCACGCAACGCCTGGTCCCACCGCAATGCAACACCCAACGGTTTTTCCACATAGACATCCTTGCCCGCCCGCACGGCCGACAACGCGATCGGCACATGCCAGTGATCAGGCGTGGCGATCACGACCGCGTCAATGTCCGGCCGAGCCAACAGTTCTCGAAAATCCCCGTATTGGGCACACCCGCCCGACACCGGTTGGCCACGCGCGGCACGCCGTTCGTTCACCAACCTCGCCGCGGCGTCCCGTCGGGATTTCATGCAGTCGCACACCGCAACGGACTCGGACTCGACCACACCGAGAAAATTCCGCAACAACGAAGTGCCTTGCCCGCCAACGCCGATGTGGCCCAACGTGATCCGCTCGGACGGCGGCCGTAATCCACCCAGCCCCAGCGCGGAGGCGGGAATGACCATCGGCGCCCAAGTCATACGCACCGAGGCCCGGAGAAACGCTCGCCGAGTCCAACGCCACCTCATGGTCCTCCCCCTCGAAGCTCACTGCGACTGCGGTCGCGCCCAACCACGTTGGACTAGCCAATCGGTGCAGCGGGCCGTCCAAGTTTTGACCGATCCGTGCACATTGGTCTTCATACCGAACCCGTGGCCACCTTGTTCGTAGATGTGGAGTTCCGCGGGCACGCCAGCCTGACGTAGCGCGACGAACCATGCCACGCTGTTAAAGGCCGGGATGCGGTCGTCGGCCGCGTGTACCAAAAAAGTCGGAGGGCAATGCGCTCCCGCGGGAAGAGTCAGTCCCAATGGAGGCGCGTTCGTGTCCAAAAGGTAGGCGGGGTACACCAACACGGTGGCATCGGGCCGCGAGGGAAGGTCATCTGCCTCGTCCAATCGCGGATACGTACGGCCGCCACTGTGGGAGCTGACGCGGGCCGCCAAATGGCCGCCGGCGGAGAAACCGAGGATTCCAATCCGATTCCGGTCCAACCCCCACTCCGCGGCACGCTGACGCAACAAGCCCATCGCCCGCAGAGCATCCATGAACGCCTCATCGCGTCGGCCGGGCACCCGGTAATACAACAATGCCGCGGTCACCCCAACCTTGTTCAGCCACTGGCATACCTCCGTGCCTTCGTGCGAAATCGCCAGGATGCTGTAGGCTCCTCCCGGGCACACCAGAATCGCCGCGCCCGTCGGGTTGGAGGGCCGGTAGATGACGATCCTTGGGCGCCCCACGTTGGTAAGCCTGCTGATGCCATCGCGTGCTGGTTCAAACTTCTCCGGCTCTGTGACCTGGGTGCCGGGCGGCTCTCCGGGCCACAAGTTCACCTCCACCGGCTCCGCGCCCAGCGCAACCATATACGACCCAAAAGCTAAAAGGACCGGCCAGGGGAACACTCGAGGGACCTCCATTTTGCTCTCCTCTATGCCGAAGGCCCGTGCGGGAATTTGGTGGAGGTAAGGGGAGTCGAACCCCTGACCTCTTGAATGCCATTCAAGCGCTCTCCCAACTGAGCTATACCCCCACCGGATCCACGGCGGGCACTCCGGGCTCGCGCTAAATAAAATCCCAGACGGCCCCACCGTTGTCAACCTTGCCTTCCAGAGCCGAGCGCAACGCGGTTGATTCGCTTAGCGGGCGGGAAAAACCGACGGCTGGTTTGACCAACGAGCGGTACCCAGGAGGTTCTTACCATCATCGAACACTCTCTGGGCTCATCACGGAAAATGTTGAACGCCATGGGGCGGCTCACCGTCGCGTGCCTGACCGATCGAAAGTAGACCGCCCCCGATGCATCGAAGACGAACGGTAGCCAGACCGACCGAGCGGATCCGGACCACGTCCAGGCGATCAAGTTCGGGGAAAACCAATCCCCTGCCCTCACACTTTGGTGCTGGACCACGGAGCTGCCGCCTCCGATTCCCGCAACGCTCATTCTGGCCCTAGGGTGTACACCGAATGGCCCGAACCACCGCCGGCTGAATCGTGCCCCATTCGCCACGCCACCCCCCACTGCACGGTCCAAGTGGCTCAGACTACCCGAACCGCCGTGAATAGAAATGCGGCGCAAACGTCCGTATGCTGGGGTAGGTGAATCGCCTGCTCCAACGTGCGCAACGCGGTGATATTCGCGCGTTCGCAGAACTGTTCGAGCCGCTGCGCGAGCACATCCATGCGGTGGCGTGCCGGTGGCTAGGTGAACAGGAAGCTGAGGACATCGTAATGGAGACCTTTCTTCGAGCTTGGAAGGCGTTGCCCGGATTCCGCGGGACTGCGTCGCTGAAAACGTGGGTCCTCCGAATCGCCCACAACGCTTGTTTGGATCGACTCCGACGTCCTCAGGTCGCGCGAACGGTTTCCCTCGACCAGCTTTCCGACACCGACCGAAAAGTGTCCGAGCCGTGGGACGTGACCTCGGTGCCTCCCGACGAGGAATTGCATTCCAAGGACTCGGTCGCCCTGCTGCGCCGCGCGCTTGCGCGACTAGACGACCTGCACCGGCGGATCCTGGTCCTCCGCTATGTGGACGGTTTCAGCTACACGGAAATCGCCGCCGCCTTGGGTATCCCGTTGGGCACCGTCATGTCCCGCCTGTTCAATGCCCGGCGCAAGTTGCGAAAAATTTGGGACGAGTTGGAGAACGCTGGTGCATCGCCATGACATGAGCTTGCTTCCCCCACCCTGGCCACGCGAGGTCGCTCCACGGCCTTCGCCCCAACCAGCTGAAGAGTTCTGGGCCGCCTTCGCGGCGCGAGCTGCGCACGTTCCTCAGGACGCAGTCCAACCGAAGCTGGTCCCGCGGGTGTCGGCCTGCCTGGCGCTGGCCGTTGCAGTGCTCTTGCTATGGTTTGGACCCTGGTGGACACCGGCGATCGGCTCGGTCGGTATCCTTCAACTGGAGGTGCCGGTGGAACACGAAGGCGTCCTGGTTTTGCAAAGCCCGGATGTGCCCGGTGTAGTTGTGGTCCTTGACGGGGTTCGCGCCGACCCATGAGGACTCATCGACCATCCTCCGTCGTTCGCGCGTCCATCGCGGGCCTACTGCTACATCTGGCCACCGTGGGGGTACCGTCCACCGCCGTTCGAGCTGAAACGCTCGACATCATGGCGATCTCTGCAGCGTCTGGCCCTGCACAAACGGACTCGGCTCTTCGAGACCTCCTGCCGCTCCTGCGCCGACATCTGCCGAACTATACAGCATTCAGACTATTGGACCGACGGGCAGTCGGCCTTCCCACTGAAGCTCAGCGGATTTCATTGGCAGGCCGTTTGACCGTTCATTGCCAAGGCTCGTCCCAACGGTTGTCGCTGACCGTCGCCGACCGCGACCGGGTGATCGTCCAAACTCAAGTGTCACTTCGTCTGGACGTGCCGCTGGTGTTCGCAGGAGTGCCCAATCGAGACGGAATTTTGGCCGTGGCGGTGGTGTTGCGCCGGTAGACGTAGATCCGACTCCGTCGAAGCCTTCGCATAGGCCGATCAAAACTGACCATTGGCTCGGCGGCGCTTGGGCATCGCGAACCACAACAAGGTGACTGCAGCGCCCAGCACCAACAAGATCGCGTCCGTTCTCACGAACCCGGGATATACCTGGGCGCTCCAGGATAGCCACGCCTGAGAAATCCCGATCCAGCGCAGGACAGCGTGGACCCAAGTAGAGTGGCGAAATTGGTACGCCAGCACCACCAGAATGCCCCCCACCAGCAGCGCACGCAGAACCACTCGCGGCATCCACCGATTCTCGGTTTCCTGTGGCGGCGCACGGCGATGTATGACGCGGTCTGAAAACTTCATCCTGTGGCACGTTGGACATAAAACCGATGGATCGTTCTCTGAAGACCTATCGGAGACTCCTCCTCCACAAGTCGGGCAGTAAAGCGTCATTGTGAATCCTCTGCCAGGAGGCTACCCTACGTGGGAGGTTTTGTCAAAGACTGACCACACGTCCTCGGACTTTGCGCTCCGACTTCGGCCGCGAAGTGGCGAATGCCGGCGGCGGCTCGGAGCGGTAGAATTATGACCAAGTGGCGATGCAATTCGTGGCCGGCGGCTTTACATCCATGTGCGGTCCACGGCACCTCGCCCTCAGGAAGCGCTGGCGCCAAGCTTGCAGTCTGGCCAGGATTCTGTTCTGCATTCGCAACTCGGGTCAGTGCCCGACCCCGCGACGGGCCTTCCTGAGCATTCGCGCGTGCACGACGGATTCGGGTCCCCGTGCCCGCGTAAGGTTTCCAAGGCTTGGAAAGCCCAACGCCCTTGCCGTCCAATTCTTGGACGAACTCAGCTGCGCCCCCGAGGTTCGAATCGCAGGTGGAGTGGCCAAGCTCTGCCACGCGATCACGAAAGACCCTCTAGAGACCCTCGAGGCGGAGAATTGGCACAAGGTTACTTGGTGGCGTACGCTATACCGCATGAATGTGCCGAGCCCACACCTGCTTGTGGTCCCGACTTGGGACCAATGGGATGCTTTCTGGAACCAGTGGAAGCCGCACGAGTGTGCCACGTTGCTGTTCGTGATCACCAACGGGCAAGTCCTGCTAATTGAAAAGCGGCGTGGGTTGGGCGCGGGCAAGGTCAACGCGCCGGGCGGACGGATCCAACCCGGCGAACACCCGCGACAGGCGGCCATCCGCGAAACGCGTGAAGAGGTGGGAGTGGAACCCTTGGACCCGGAATGGATCGGCAGGCTCCGGTTCCAATTCTTGGACGGCTATTCGATCCAAGGCGACGTCTTCGTCAGCCGTCAGGCCATTGGAGAACCCCATGAGACCCCCGAAGCCCGGCCGTTCTGGGTCCGTCTGGACGAGCTCCCTTACGATCGAATGTGGGAAGATGACCGGGTCTGGCTACCGCACGTGCTGGACGGCCGCACGGTGGACGCGTACTTCTTTTTCGATGGTGACTCGATGTTGCGTTACCGGATGGTCGTGGGTGCCGAGCCTCCACCCGAAGTCGCACCCGAAGCCGGCGCCGAGCCGCTCGACGAGCGCCGCGAAGTTTCGAGCGCCGCGACTCGACGCTGAAGTTCGTCCAACTGCTTGCGGAACTCCGGCAGCCGCATCATGTATGCGTTGATTCGCTTGAAGCGGTCCATCGGGACGGCAGGGGCTCCCAACATGATCGCGCCCGGTGGTACATCTTTGGTTACACCAGACTGCGCACCAATGATCGCGCCGTCGCCGATTTCGATGTGTCCCGAAATCCCAACTTGACCGGCCAAGATTACTTTGGAGCCGATCGTCGTGCTGCCCGCGATACCGACCTGGGCCACGATGACGCTGTGATCGCCGATGACGACGTTGTGACCGATCTGCACCAGGTTATCGATCTTGACGCCGCGGCCAATGACTGTTTTGCCGAACCGTGCGCGGTCCACGGTGACGTTGGCGCCGAGCTCGGCATCATCGCCAATGACCACGATGCCCAACTGTGGGATCTTGTGCCGGACTCCTTGTGCGTCCACCGTATAGCCGAATCCGTCGCTTCCGATCACGGTGCCGTTGTGCAAGATCACCCGCGCGCCGATTTGGCACCGCTCCCGAATTGACACGTGGGGATAGATCCGGCAATCCGGACCGATGCGCACTTCATGCCCCACGTAGACATGTGCCATGAGTACGGTGCGGTCGCCGACCTCCGCGCCGTCTTCGATGACGACGTACGGTCCCACGCGCACATCCCGGCCGAGCCGAGCTGTGGGTGCAATGACAGCCGTGGGATGGATGCCTTCCGGGTCGGGCGGTGGGGGAGGCGCAAACAGCGCGGCGGCTTCGGTGAAGGCGCGATCCGGGTCATCCACTCGGATCAGCGCCGTACCCGCCGGCCGGTCCCACGCACGCGCAACGATCACCGCCGAGGCGCGCGTCGTGGCGACCAGCGGCGCATACCGCGGGTTCGCGACGAAGGTGATCTCCCCAGGTTGTGCGTCGCGAATACCGGCCACGCCGTGCACCACCACCGTTCCATCCCCCTCCAACTCGCCCCCCAAGTGGCGAGCCAGTTCGGCCAGGGTCAACTCGCGACGCGGTTCCATGATTACTCAGCGGGATGCCGCCCTGCCACCCGCGGGCGCTCGAGACGGAGTCGCCGCCGAATTCGTTCCGTCTGCCGGCGTCGCGCCCGACGGCTTCGGCAACGGCGGAAGGTCCGCCGGCGCCGACTTATTCAGCTCGCGGATAATCTCCTCGGTAATGTCGAACCGCGGATCCACATAGAGGACCGCCTCCACGCCATTGAGCGTGGCGCCCGAGGAATCCAACACCGCCGCAATCCCACGGTCGCGGGCGTACTTCTGGATCAACTCCTTGATTTCCGCCACCAGCCCTTTCCGCATGCGCCGGCTCTGTTCTTCCAACTGTTTCGTGCGCCGCTCTCGATACGTCTGAACCCTCGATTCATGCTCGCGGATAGCCATGACTTTTTCCTCGGCGGCATTGCGCTTGGCGGCCCGCACTTCTTCGCTGAGCGCGGTGTTAAGCGATTCTTCCCGCAGCGCGTTGAATTCCTTCTGTAAACGCTCGCCCTCGGCCAGCATGTTCTTGAGCTCTTCGTCGTACTCGCGCGCTTGCGCCTTGAGCTGCGCGTCCGCAACGCGAGTTTTGTAGTACTCGTTGAAGCAACGGTCCAGGTTGACATACACCACTGCGGCACGCCGGTCCTGTGCACCGGCCCCGACCGATCCGAGCACGAGGATCGCCAGCCCCCACGCCCAGACACGATTCGCTCGATTCATCGCGGCCTTCCTTTCCCGTCAAAACGGATACCCAAACGAGATATTGAACCGCCCATTGTCATCGCGGTTATACGGCTCGGACTTCAGCTGCCAAGCATAGTCAATTCGAATTGGCAACATCGGAATGTCCAGTCGAAGCCCAATACCGTACCCGGAGTTCCAGTCCAGGTCAAACTGCCAGGGATCGGACCACACCATGCCACCATCCCAGAAGACCGCGATCCGAACCATCTTGTACACCGGTATCGTGTATTCCGCTGACGCAAACGCCATGCTGGCGCCGCCGATCGGCTCTCCGGTCGCATCCACGGGCCCCACGCGCCGGTAGCGAAACGCGCGCACTGTGTAGAGGCCGCCCAAAAAGTACCGGTCGAACAGCGGGATGCGGTCGGTGTCTCCATAGGTGTCCATGTATCCCACCTGCCCACGCAGGATCAGCACATGGGAACGCCACGTCGGGATATATTGGCTTGATTTCAGCTCCAGCCGATACCATTCCGTGTCACCGCCGAACGGACCGCCGGCAACTTCCAGGCTTGCCCGCGTGTAGTTGCCACGCGTCGGAATCCGGAAGTTGTTTCGGGTATCGTGCCGGGCGAACAACTCGACGGAACTCTTATAGCGCGAACCCGCCTCGGCCCGGATCTCATCGCTCGCCGAGGGGTCCACGTTCGAGAGCTTGATCCACTCTAAATTGTAGGAAATTCCCGCCCCTTCATAGCGCCCGATCGGCTGTTCTAACTCCAGCCGCCCGCCCCGGCGGATCACGTCGTACAGCGAGCTAAAGTAGCGCGACTCTCGACTGAACAAATCGAGGGTTAATCGGAGCTTGCGGTCCAAGAAGTACGGTTCCACAAAGGTGAGGTAGTAGTCCTGGCGTCGCGACCCGAACAACCCACCGATCCGCAGTTTCTGCCCGCCACCCAATGGTGGCCACGAGGTCAGATCCACGTTGCCGTGCCCGATTTCCACGCGGCCCACGATGCGGTCGATGGACGAGAACGCCACCCCCGCTTCGGCCGTCCCCATGCGGTCCTCCGTAACTTCCACGATCACATCCTCGTAGCCCGGTTGCGATGTGGGTTGGAGCGTCAGGGCCACGTTGGAAAAGTATCCAAGGTTACGCACGCGGCTCTCGCTCGTTTTCAATCGGGTCCGGTGGTAGAGTTCGCCGGGGGCTACGAGCAGCTCGCGGCGGATCACTTGTTCCTTCGTGATCGCGTTGCCACGGATCTGGATGTCGCGAATTCGAACCGGCTCCCCTTCCACGACCATGAACCGTACATCCACCTCGGCCGTGTCCGGGTGTGTTTCTGTCGTCCACCTCACCCTCGCGTCCCCATAGCCGCGGTTGCCGTAGTAGTCGAGAATCGCATCCCGTGCGTCTTCCAAGGCCGCCATGGACGCGACTTGGCCGGGCGAAAGTCGTAGGACCTTCCAAATCTCATTGGTGGAAAACTTGGTCACCCCCTCCAGGGCCACGGAGCGAATTCGGTATGGACGGCCTTCGACCACGACGTATTTCAACTGCACGCGCCCCACGCGGGTCGAAACGATCGCGGGACCACGCACGTCCACATCCAAGTACCCCCGGTCTTGATACAGCCGCTGGATCGCGAGCCGGTCGGTTCGCGCCGTATCTTCGTCCAAGCGGCCCGCTTCGGTGAACCAGTGAATTGGGTTGTACCACCGATAGCGTTTTTGCTGCATTTGCTGCCGGAGTTGGTCCGCATCGACGGCGGTGTTGCCGAAGAACTGGATGTCGTTGACCCGTGCTCGAGGCCCCTCGTGGACCTTCACCCGCACGTGGGCAGCGCCGGGTGTGGAACCTGGTTGGATGGTCCAAGTCAGTTGGGCGTACGGATAATGCCGCTTGGCATATTCCTCACGCACACGCACGGCCGCCGCGGCCAGAGCAGCGTCGTCCACCATGTCCCCCACCCCTAAGCCGAGCCACTCCCGAACCTTACGGTTACCCATCTCATCGGCGCCAACGATTTCAAGCGTTTCAATGGACCGCTTCGGCTCGACCTCCACGCGCAGGGCGATCTGGTCCTGACCCGATGGCACCCCGCGAATCCGCACCTGCGAAAATCGCCCAGTCCGTTCGAGTTCCCGCGTGTCCCGCGCAACGCGGCTCCAATCCAGCGTCCCTCCCGGCCGGCTCTGCATGGCCGACAGCACCGCGGACGGGTCCACTGGAACCTCATTGACGCTGACGACCTCCACCGTTGAGATTACTTGCCCCGCGGCGGCCCACGCCACGGCCCAAGCTGCCCCAATCAGCCCCAGGAGCCTCATTCGTCCACGCCCCCCTCACTGGGCCGCATGCCGACTTCTCCGCTCAAGTCGTAGAAGCGCGTGTGTTCCTCCTTGAACAACATGGACACTTCGCCCGTGCGCCCATTGCGCTGCTTGGCCACGTCCACGATCGCCAGACCCGGCGTGAGCTCCGCTTCCTTGTACCGGGGGTCGTGCTTATTCCGGATCGGACGGCGCAAGAGCAGCACCACGTCGGCGTCCTGTTCAATCGAACCCGAGTCGCGCAGATCAGCCAGCCGGGGCACGCCGCTTCGGTCACGGGCCTCCGGTTGCCGGTTGAGCTGGCTGAGCACAAGCACGGGAACCTTCAACTCCTTGGCCATACCCTTGAGCATGCCAGAAATCGCCTCGATTTCCTGCTGGCGGTTGTTCCGATCCATACCCGAGCAGTGCAGCAGCTGAAGATAATCCACCACGATCAGCCCCAGGTTGTGCAGCCGGTGAAGCCGCCGTGCACGCGCCCACAGCTCTTTGATGTCCAAGCCTGCCGTATCGTCCACATAGAACGGAAGTTTCTGAAGTTCTCTCGCCGCCGCGGCAATCGCCTGCTGGTCCTTGGCGGAGCAATACCCCTTGACGATCCGACTCCACTCCATCTCCGCCCGGGAGCAGAGCATGCGGCGCGCCAAGGATGCGGCGGACATCTCGAGGCTGAACACCGCCACGGCCCGGGGCTGACGACCGAGGGTCGGATACTCTGATTTGGGGTTGTAGCCAGTGGCCACGTTTTCGGCAATGTTCATCGCCAGCGACGTCTTGCCCATGGACGGACGGGCCGCCAGCACAATCATCTCCGATGGCTGCAAGCCCAACAAAATCTCATCCAGCGTCCGGTAGCCTGTACTGAGGCCTGTCAACCGACTGCCGCGCGACGAGATCAATTCGGCAATCTCCGCGCTGACGGTCTCGATTTGGTCCCGCCAGTCGGCGCCCAGTCCCAGGTCCATGTCGCGGATCTTGAAAATCGCCGCTTCGGCACGGTTGACGATCTCTCGGGCATCCTCCCCGGACGGCGTCAGGCATTCCTGAACGACCCTCTGGGCCTGAGCCAAGAGCTCCCGAAGCATTCGCTTCTGGATCAGCTGTTCGATGTAATACGCGGCATTTTCCGCTGTCGGTTCGTACTGGACGATGTCATGCAGCATGACCTCGCCGCCGAGCCGATCGAGTTCGCCGAGTTCCCGGAGTCGACCTGCGAGCGTCAGCTGGTTGACCGGAGCGTTCGCATCACGCAACTCGCGGGCGACTTCGTAGATGCGTCGGTACGTGGGATTGTAGAAGCAGTCCGGCGCGACGTGCTTGGCAGCACACAGGTCCAGCACGCGTTCGTAGTCGACCAGAATGCTAGACAGCAGGCCCAGTTCGGCTTCTTCGTTGTGTGGCGGCACGCTGGACGCCGCCGCAGGGGGCACAGTCGGCGCCTCGGGATCGGTCCGACGCAGTCGGCCCCGGACCACGGGTTTACTCCTCGACGACCCAAACCTTCAACGAGGCCGTTACCTCGGGCGCCAAGTGGATCGGAACCGTATACACGCCGAGCTCGCGAATCGGCTGTTCCAACGACACACTGTGCCGATCCACCAGAATGCCCTGGACTTCCAACGCCTCGGCGATCTGGGCCGCGGTCACCGAGCCAAACAGCTTGCCTTCTTCGCCGGCCCGCGCGCGGATCGTGACGGAGGTTTCGGAAATCCGCCGGGCGAGTTCCCGAGCCGCGGCCAGCTGGGCGGCGCGTTGAGCTTCCTCGGCCGCCCGAATCTTTTCCAAACGCCGACGAGCTGCCGGCGTCGCAGGTTCCGCCAGCCCTTTCGGAATCAGATAATTGCGCGCATAGCCGTCGGCAACCTTGCAGATTTGACCCGGTTCGCCCAGCCCAGCGACAGGCTTCATTAGAATGATTTCCATGGTTCCCTCACGCTTTAGGGCAACAACCCAAGCACTCGTGCCCGCTCGATGGCCCGCCGAACCGCCCGCTGCTGCTTCGCGGTCAGTCCAGTCAGCCGGCGCGGCATGATCTTGCCGCGCTCGGTCAAAAATTTTCGCAGCAGCTCATAGTCTTTGTAATCCACCACATCCCCCACCTGCGAGCGGGAGCTTCGCCGACTCGTCGTTCCAGTCTTGCTCTTCGACATCACCACACCTCCGTTTCAGCGGTCGTCCGTTCAAAACGGTAAATCGTCCGGGTCTGGCTCTCCGGTATCCGACGGCGGTTCGGCCGGCGGCCCTGAAGCCGACGAAGACACGTCCGCTTCCGCGACCGGCGGCTCCGCCGTCGCCGCACCCTCCGGTCCCGCGCCCGGCGCGCTCGCACCCGTCGAACTGCGACCACCACTGCCGAGAAATTCGAAGTTCTCGGCCACGATGCTGATCCGGCTTTGCCGCTGGCCGTCGCGCCCGGTCCACTCCTCTTGGCGGAGACGCCCCTCAACAAAGATCGGCATGCCGCGGCGCATATAGCGGCACAGCGGCCCCGCACGGTTTCCATACACCGTCACATCGAGGAACACGGTTTCCTCGCGGTCGGCGCCGTTACGATCCCGAAAGCGCCGGTTGACCGCCATGCGGAACGTCGCCACGTCGTCGCCCGACGGCAGCTTCCGCAGCTCCGGGTCGCGTACCAAGTTGCCGATCAAAAACACTTTATTCAGCGACGCCATGAGCGGCTTCCTCCCGGGCCGGAGGCCGTTCGGTCCGGAAAATCTGGAATCGGAACAGTTCCTCGATCAGCCGGAACCGCTCGCGCAACGGCGCAATCGCAGCTGCTGGGATTTGAAAGTTGATGACCACGTAGTGCCCCGCCGTGTAGCGTCCCTTGCCCTGGCGGTACAGCGTGCGCGCGAATTGCCGGCGACCCAATCGCGTCACCGCGTCGACCGTCCCATCAAGCTTTTCAATCTCGCCGCGCACGCGTTTGATCACCGCATCCAGGTCCTCATCCTTGAGGCTATCGAGGAAGATGAACATGCCTTCGTACTGGTTCACGGTTACTTCGTCTCCTTTGGTTCCGCGTTGAATTCATTCATGGCACGGTCCACGCCACGCTCCACACAACACATCACGGCCGCCACCGCGCGGTCCAAGGCGTCGCGCAGAACCGGCTCTTCGTCCGCCCGGAACGGGGATAACACATACTCGGCCGTGTCCTGGAATTCCCCGCGGCCGATCCCCACCCGCACACGGGCTACGTCCTTGCCGCCCAACGCGGTCAAGACGGAGGCCACGCCCCGGTGACCCCCCGAGCCACCGCGGGCACGGACCCGAATAATCCCAAGCGGAAGATCCACATCGTCGTATACTAACAAAATCGCACGGCCGTCCCAGTGGTGCCAACGCGCCAGGGGTCCGACGGCTTGGCCGCTCTCGTTCATGAAGGTCCGAGGCTTGACCAGCAACACCCGGGCGTGGCCGTCCGCCCATTCGGCCCAGGCACACCACGCCGGCGCATGGCGGCTGGCACGCCACTTCGCACCCGTGCGCTCCGCCAACAGATCCACTACGCGGAACCCCACGTTGTGCCGGGTGCGCTCGTACCGCTCTCCTGGATTGCCCAATCCCACCACCACGCGGATCCCGCTGCCCACGCCCAGGACTCCCACCTAGGCTCAGCCTTTCTTCTCCGAAGCTTTTTTCTCGGCTCCAGCGCCAGCCTTTTTCTCCGCTCCAGCCCCCGTCTTCTCGGCTTTCTTCTCGGCCTTTTCGGCTCCTCCCTTCTGCGCGGGCGCTGCTTCGCCACCCTCGCCTTCCTTGGCCTTGGCGGTAATGACCTCCGGCTCGGCGGCCGCTGCGCCTTCCGCCGCTTCGCCGGTGGGCGCCACTACTTCCTCGGCCTTCGGCATCGAGACCGCCGCCACCACAACGTCGCGCGCAGTCACGATCCGAACTCGCGTAACATCCACCGGGATGTCCCCCACCGTGAGGTGGTGGCCTACGCTCAAGTTAGAGACATCCACGACCAGCTCTTCCGGAATATCGCTCGGCAAGCACTCGACGACCACCGCTCGGATCAAATGGTCCAAAATTCCACCCTGCTGGGAAACGCCGATCGGCGTGCCCACCAGCCGTACCGGCACCTCCACGCGCACTTTACGAGTCATGGACACCTCGTAGAAGTCCACGTGGATCACCCGCCCATCCACCGGGTGGTGTTGTACGTCCTTCAACAGCACCTGCCGCTCGGACTCGCCCACCTTCAGCGTCACGAGCATGTGTTCCCCGCGATGATGCCGCAGCAATTGCGAGAAGTCATGCGCATTGACCTGAACGGGTTCGCCGGGCTTGCCCTCGCTGTATACTACGGCGGGGATCTGACCCGTGCGACGCAATCGTCGCACGCTCGATGTTCCCACCGCAGTCCGCGGCTCCGCCCGCACTGTGATCTTCTCTTTCATGGATTCCCTTTCTCCTACACCTGGAACAGCGATGTCACAGACTGGTTGTTGTGAATCCGAAGAATCGCCTCGGCCAGCAGCTCGGCCACCGACTCCACGCAGACTTGCACACCCGCCCAATCGCGGCCCGGGACACTGTCCGTCACGATCAACTCCTGAATCGGAGACCGTCGCAGCCGCTCTACGCCTTCATCGGTGACCAGACAGTGTGTGACCGCCGCTCGGATGGTGCCTGCCCCGTGTTCCTGCAGCAATTGGGCTGCCCCACACAACGTCCCTGCGGTCGTCACAAGGTCGTCCACGAGGATCACATTACGACCTTTGACGTCGCCGACCACATCGATGGATTCCACCTCTCGCGCATTCCTGCGCTGTTTGGCCGCGATGGCCAGCCCGCACCCCAATATTTGCGAATACGCGTAGGCGGCCTTCACCCCACCGGTGTCGGGCGCGACCACGACCATGTCCGTAAGTCCCATGGCGCGCAGGCGTTTGACGATCACCGGCACGGCGGTCAAATGATCCACCGGAATATCGAAAAACCCCTGGATCTGCTGGGAGTGAAGATCCAGAGTCAGCAATCGGTCCGCCCCGGCGGCCACGATGAGGTTGGCCACCAATTTGGCGGTAATGGGCACCCGTGGCTGGTCCTTTCGGTCCTGGCGCGCGTACCCAAAATAGGGAATCACCGCGGTGATCCGCGCCGCCGACGCCCGCCGCGCCGCATCGATCATGATCAGCAGTTCCATCAGGTGTTCGTTCGGGGGCGGACATGTCGGCTGCACAATAAACACGTCCCGCCCTCGAATGTTCTCCAAAATCTTGACGAAGATTTCTCCATCCGGGAACCGACGGATGTCCACCCCGACCAACGGCTCGCCCAAATACGCGGCGATCCGTTCGGCCAGTCGAACATGCGCTGTACCGGATAGTATCTTCATCGTCGCTGACGCCTCGGGCCGCTCCGTGGTTGCCCGACCAGGATTCGAACCTGGACTCTGGCCTCCAAAGGGCCGTGTGCTGCCATTACACCATCGGGCAGTCCGACCGGCCGATGTATTCCGAGTCAGTGTGAGCCGTTCACGAAGCGGACCGGACAAAAGAAAAAGACTACCGTCGCTTAGCCCTAGAGTCAACCCTCGCCCACCACGCTCAGCCCACGGCTCCGACACCAAAGCCGCACACACCGACCCACCTGTTCCTAAGGGTCCCATGAGCTCCAAAAGGTTCGAGGGGCGCCCCGGCGACCGCCGCATCAGGAGGTGGGTGGCGACAAGGATGACCCCGCCGGTTCGCACTGCGGGAGATTGTGGCGCCGGGACCCCCGAACACTTCCGTGGGTCACCGCTCGCCGACCCGCGCCACTTACCTCGCCAACCAGTTGGTGCTGGAGCCGCAACTCCGTACAATCACGCTCATGGAGCACTTGTGAACTGAACGATGAACGCGCACGTCACCGCTGCCACCCGCAGATTGATGGAACTGGCCACGGCGTACTGGGGATCGGCCGCTCTCATCGCGTCCGTGAGCTTGCGACTCTGGAACGCGCTCGCCGAGGGGCCGATCGAAACCGCCGACCTCGCCCCCCGCTGTGGGTGCTCCTCCGAGCACCTCGAAGATCTTCTCCAAGCACTGGAAGCGATGGGCGTGGTGCAACTCACCGAGCTGGGCTGGGAAATCGCCCCGGAGTACCGGTTCCTCTTGGATCCCAGTTCCGAAACCTATTTGGTACCCGCGTTGGCCCTGAATGCCGACCTCTATCCGCTTTGGGGACGGCTCGCAAGCTGCATACAGTCGGGTCAACCCGTGGTGAATCCCGCCGCCCATCTCGGCGCCGATCCCGATCGAACTCGCCGGTTCGTACTGGCCATGCACAGCCGGGCCACGGTGTTCGCGCCGGTCTTCATGTCCGCGCTCCCGCTGGAGGGGGTGCAGTCGTTGTTGGATGTCGGTGCCGGTCCCGGAACCTTCACCCGGTGGCTGGCGGAACGTCATCCGACGCTACGCGTCACGCAGTTCGATCTACCCGACGTGATTCGGGTGGCCGAAGAGCTCACGTCAACATCACCCGCCGCCGAGCGGATTCAGTTCGTGCCGGGCGACTACCGCCGCGCTGAATCGTTTGGAGGACCGTTCGACATGATCCTTTTCTGCGGTGCTTTGCACCAAGAAGACCCAGACGGCGCCTCTCAGCTATGGAGGAAGTTCGCCCAGGCCCTGACCCCGAAGGGCCGCTTGGCCGTGATTGATCTCATGCGAGGTCATCCCGCCGGCGGGGCGATGCCGGCTTTGTTCAGCCTGCAGATGCGCCTGACGAGTCCCCGAGGACGCGTGTATTCCATGTCGCAAGTGAGCGCGATGTTGACCAGCAGTGGCTGGGCCGTCGAACAAGCTCGGCCGTTGGAGATCCTTCCCTACAGTTTGATCATTGCGCGTCCGCCGAATCGACGCGACAGCCTGAACTGAGCCATCTATGCCTACTCGTCCCGTCCCACCATCGACCGACGCCCCGCCCAGAATCACTCCGTCACACGTACCCCCCTGGCCGCCGGCTCACGGTCGTTGGGCATTGGCCGCAGGCCTGGTGTTCGTCGGCCTCGCTTGCTGGGCCCGTTGTCGAGGTTATTTCCCGGGCGAATCGGCAGACCGCCTGGCCACCGCGGTCGGCGCTAGTCCATTGCCGACTCTGCAGCACATCGTATGGGAAGCCATCACCCGTGCACTCTGGAAGTTGGGCGGGCTGCACGTCGTGACTTTTTTCAATGTGGTTTGCGGCGGCGTGATCGTCGCCCTGCTGTACAAGCTAGGGGGCGCATTCCACACCGGTGTCGAACTCACACCTCTGCACGCTCGAACCACCACCTCCGGCGAAGAAATCGTTCCGGCCTTCGGAATTCTGTGGCGTGACCTGATCCTCGCCCATGTGCCCAGCCTTGCCATGGTGCTGATGGCGGCCGGCTCGTTCCCATTCCTGTTCGTCTGCACTCGTGCCCATCCAGCGCCGATTGGATTGTTGCTTCTCGCTAGCGCATGCGTGCTGTTCAACGAATACGGTCGCACGGGCCGTCGCCGTTGGGCCATCCTGGGTGCCGCTGGGCTGGGGATCGCAAGTGCAGACAGCCCCTCGATTCTCCTAGTGGTTCCGCTGATCGCGATCTGGGCCATGGTGCTGATGGCGCGGTACCGCGACCTGATCCTGCCCATGATGCCCGACGAGTTGGCCGGCCACACTCGGCTGACACTCCCGTTGACCTTGCTGGTCGTCTGGCTCGCCACATGGTGGATCCTCTTGTTCGCACGCGCCGCGCTGTTCCTTCGAGAGCCGGCGGCCGCGTGGGTCCGCACCTCAACCTTCGGAGAAGCACTTCACGAGGTCGTCGTGGCACAATGGCGTGCGCTTAAAAGTGCGGTTCCCTCGGTGGGCTGGCTGTTACCCGCACTGGTTGTCGGTTTACCTGCGCTCACCAGCGCCGCGGCCATCTTCGGTGAACGGCCGGGCCGCCGCTGGACACCCATGGTAGTCCACCTGCTGGTGTTGATCATGGCCGTGGCGATCGCGTGGGACATGCGCGCGGCTCCGTGGCCCGCCTTCGGCGCCGTGCCCCTGTACATCCTCCCGTATCTGCTCACCGGCATGTGGACCGCGGCCTCGATGGCCGCCGTGACCCGCATGTGGCTCCGCGACCTCGAGCGTACTGATCTTCCAACGCCCCTGGCCTCATGGGACCTCGGTCCCACGCGCCGACGAATCGCAGCGGCCACCGTGTCGCTGGCGGTCCTCCTTCCGTTGGCCGCCGGCGCCCTTCGGCACGTGGTCCAGTGCAGGCACTGCGACTCGGCTCCCTTTGACCGGTTCGCGCAGACGGCGATCGAAGAAACGGGCGAGGCAGAGACACTCGTGGTGGCCTCCTCCATCGAAAGCATCCTGGCCCTTCACTCCTGCCGTGGACACTCACGGGTTCTTTCCCTTCTGAACGGGCAAAACCCTGCCTACCTCCACTGGATAGCCGCGGCGTTCCCCGCGGATTCTCGTGCGCGTATCTTGGCCGAGTCCGGGCTCCAGGCGTTATTGGTGGACTGGGTCCAAAGGGATCGCTCAATCACGGGCCGCATGGCAGTCGTGGACATTCCAGACTTGTGGCGCATCGGGGGCTATATCGCGCAGCCCGGTCGGGCGGTCTACCGCGGTGTCGTCGCACCGCCCCGCGAGTGGACGGAGGTGGCCCTGGCACGGTTTGGAACCGTCACGGCGGAACTGGCCGAAGTCCGTGCGTACGTCCGTCGTTTGCCCAAGCCGTTTCAGCCATACGGAGAATGGCTCTTGCACCAACATGCGCGACTACTGAACGACACCGCGTTCGAACTCGAACTGCTCGATCATCCACGCGAGGCTCGCGCCATGTACGAGGCCATCCTGTCCCACCTTCCCCAGCATTTCAGCGCGCGTCACAACCTCGTACGGCTGGCCCGCCAGCTTGGGGACCCCGATGCGGACTCGCTCCAACAAAAGTTCCGAGAATGGCTTCAGCGCCTAGGGCCCAAGATCGACATCGCCACGCTCGCTCGCGCCCATGGTCGGATCCACGATCCGGCGCTGGCCACAATGATCAGCCGCGCGGCGTTGCACAGCGGAGTGCCTGACGCCGCGCTGGCCGAACTACTGTCTGCCGTCGCTCGGGGCTCGCCCGAGTATTTACGCCTGGCGCTGGCCGCGGCGTTGGAACGGACCGGCCGTACCGACGAAGCCCGAACGATGATCGAAGATCTCGTCCGCCGGTATCCGAACGAGGCCGGGTTGAGGCTCGTCCTCACCTACTTGGCTTTGGGTCAGGGTGACCTGGTGGCGGCAAAATCCGCGTGGGCGGAGGCCGCCCAACTCGCGCCCGACTCTCCCAACGTCCAGGTGGCCCGAGCGTGGTTGAGCGCGACCGAAGGGCAACTCCAAGACGCTCGGCAACAGCTGACGACCTGTCTGAGTGCCCATCCCGACCTGCTGCCCGCGCGCGTCGCCTCGCTATGGGTGGCTTGGTTGGCTCGCGACCACGCCCGAATTCGGCTCGACGCCGATTGGATCCGAACGCGCGCCCCCGATATGCCCTTCGCAGATGTTGTGCTGGCGCTCTCCGCGTGGGAAACTGGGCGGCGCCAAGAAGCGCGCCAGCTCCTTCAAGGGGTCGTCACCCGCCATCCATCCTGGATGTCCGCTTGGGAGTTACTGGTGGAAATGGACCGCGCCGAGGAACGGCCCGACCTTGGGCGTGAACATGTCCAGCGGATGCTGGCCATTCAGCCTCGACATCCGAAAGCCAACCACTACATGGCCTCGCTCCTGATGCTCGATGAACACTGGGCCGGCGCGCTCAGCTTTCTTCGCACCGCCCGAGCCGAAGGACTGGAAACTCCGGAATTGCTCAATGACTTGGCCTGGTGCCTCTATCAACTCGGCCAACTCGACGAGGCCGCTGAGTTGATCGGTCGCGCCCGACAAAGGGACCCTTCCAACCCGGTCATCATGGACACCGAGGCGATGATCCTCGCCGCCCGCGGAGAACTCGAAGCCGCCGAACGTCTACTCCTCGACGCGGCCGGCCTTGCCCCGGACCACCGTCAGATCGCGCGACACCTCGCCGAAGTGCGTCAACGGCGGGCGTCTTCCTCTGGGTCCCCGCGCGAGGAACGGTCCAATGCGCCCGCGACGAACGTACCCAGCCGAACCGCTCCTTCGCCGTAGCGACGGTTCAGCGCATCCACCACCCGCATCAAGGATTCCCTGCGCCGACGGCTCTCCACCACGTCCAACGGCAACTCCGGGCCCGCATCCCTTGTCAAGCCACTGGCGCCGAATCCGATGAGCCGTACGGGGCGGCGAAATGGCTCGGCTCTCCATAACGCGCGCGCCACATCGCACAACGAAAAGTCATCGCAGGTCGGCCAGTCCAGTTGCCGCTGCCTCGTGACGGTCTGGAAGGGTTTCCACCGGATTTTGATTCGCGCGACTCGCGCATACCAGCCCTTTTCCCGCAGCCGACGCCCCACATCTGCGGCCAACTCCAAGAGCACCTGCTCCACCCGGCTTGGAACGGTTTGATCCACCTCAAATGTGTGCTCGCGGGAGATGCTCAGCTCTTCGCTGACTTCGCCGACGGGCCGATCATCCTCGCCCCGCGCCAGTTGTACGAGCCACTCCGCCGTCGCCGATCCCAGCAAACGCGCCAACTCCGCCACGGAAGCTTGCTGGATGTCCCCGATGGTGTGGTATCCCGCGGCGGCCAACTTCTCACTCGTGACCTTCCCAACGCCCCAGAGAAGTTCCACCGGCCTCGGCGCCAGCCAGCGTCGAATTTCCTCGGGATCCTCCGGGCACAACGTCAAGCCCCCGGGCTTGCGCAGTTCGCACGCCAACTTGGCCAAAAAACGGTTCGGCGCGACTCCCACCGAAGCGGAAAGGCCAAGCTCCTCGCCGACGGCCCGTTGAATCGCCTGCCCGACGGCCTCCCGGCTCGTGTACTTGTACATGCGCCCAGTAACGTCCAATACGGCCTCGTCAATGGAGAGTGGTTCCACCAGAGGCGTGAACCGCTCCAAGATTTGCATCACGCTCGCCGAAACCTCCTCGTAGCGTTCGAACCTCGGAGGCACGAAGATCCCATGAGGACACCGACGGCCAGCTTCGCACGAAGGCATGCCAGAACGAACGCCGTAGGCGCGCGCTTCATACGAGGCCGCAGCGACCACGCCGCGCCGATCTGGCGCCGCCCCCACGATCACTGGACGCCCGCGCCATTCCGGGTGGTCGTTCTGCTCCACCGCCGCGAAAAACGCGTCCATGTCTACATGGACAATCACGCGCATCGTGGGTTCACCCACGCTGCTGCCCGCCCCAGTCCTCACTCACGCTCGGGACGGTGCGCGCCCGTGATAATGTAGCCGCCAGATCGCTCGTCGAAGCGCAAGTCCAACCAGCCGCGGTCTCGTGCCTCCTCGAGCATTTGGTTGAACGACCGGAATCCGTAGGCGCGCTCGCTGAAGTCTGGACGCCGACGCTTCAACGTCTGCTTGACGTGACTGCCCCAGACCTGTTCGCGCCCCGACCGTTCCTCGAGCAGCTCTGCGGCCACATCGGTCACCAACGCCAATCCCTCCGTCCGCTGGTCGTGCGTGTCCTCCGAGCCCGGTGTCGTAGCCCGCGCCGCCGCCCGTTTCGTACGGCCCTTGGCCACGCCCGTCCCGCGCGCGTACGGAGGTTGGACCAAGTCGTCGTAAAACAAGAACTCGTCGCAGTTCGAGACCAGCAAGTCCGAGGTCGCGTTCCGCACGCCCACGCCGATCACGACCTTGTTGTTCTCGCGCAGCTTGCTCACCAACGGAGAAAAGTCCGAGTCCCCGCTGATGATCACGAATGTGTTCATGTGCGGCTTGGTGTAACAAAGGTCCAACGCGTCCACCACCAACCGGATGTCCGCGCTGTTCTTTCCGGACTGACGCACATGCGGCACGTCGATCAACTCGAACGCCGCCTCATGCATGACGGCCTTAAACTGCTGGTACCGGCTCCAATCGCAGTACGCTTTCTTGACCAAAATGCTCCCCCGTAACAGAAGCTTTTCCAAGACCAACCGGATGTCGAACCGGTCGTACTGGGCATCGCGCACCCCGATCGCGATGTTTTCGAAGTCGCAAAACACGGCCATAGTGACGGTTCGGACGTCGTCGCTCATGTCTTATTCACCTCCGGCACAGTTGTACACCAACGCTAAGCAGTTGCCCACCGAGACTTGCGGCGCAGGTGCGCCCACACTACCGCGCCTTGGCGGCCGTCGCCCCGTGCGGTGGGGCGCGTCCCCTGTGTGTCGGGAAGCGCGCACGGTTTCTTGGCGCAGGGCCCCAGCCGCAAGCGCGTTGGAAACTGGCCTCGGTTATTACGAGCGTGGGTTCCCATCCTGCCACCCTCCGTTCCTACAGCCCGCACCTAGCGAGCATGCGCAACCCTGG
>CAACVY010000001.1 GCA_900661335.1 uncultured bacterium
CCGCCACCTCGCCGTTTTTAATCGGCACGTTGAAGTCCACCCGGCACAACACGCGCCGGCCTTTCAAATCGACATCACGCACGGTCAACTTATTCATCCTTGCACCTCCCCAGCGGGTCCCGGAACGCAATGCGGGATGCAGACAACCGGCGCCTGCACCCCGCATCCGTTCGAGGGACGGTTCAGGCGACCGTCGCCATGTGGACGATCAGATCGACGATCTTGTTTGAATAGCCCCACTCGTTGTCGTACCAGGCCACGACCTTGACGAAGTTCGGATTGAGCATGATGCCCGCTTTCGCATCGAAGATGCTCGTGCGTGGATCATGATTGAAGTCCGAAGAAACGACTTCGTCTTCGGTGTATCCCAGGATGCCTTTCAGCTCGCCTTCCGAGGCCGCCTTCATGGCCTTCTTGATCGCCTCGTACGCGCTGGCAGCATCGGGCCCCGGGGCCTTTTCAAGTCGGCAGGTGAGGTCCACTACCGAGACGTTCAAGGTCGGCACGCGGAACGCCATGCCGGTGAGCTTACCTTTCAGCGACGGAATCACGCGGCCCACGGCCTTGGCGGCGCCGGTGGAGGACGGAATGATATTGCCACCCGCGGCTCGCCCGCCGCGCCAGTCTTTCTTCGAAGGGCCGTCCACGGTCTTCTGTGTCGCGGTGATCGCGTGCACCGTGGTCATCAACCCTTCGACAATCCCCCAGTTGTCGTGGAGAACCTTCGCCAGTGGCGCCAGGCAGTTCGTCGTGCAGGAGGCCATCGAAACGATCGGCTCACCTTTGTACTCTTTATGGTTCACGCCCATGACGTACATCGGCGTGTCGTCCTTGGACGGAGCCGACATGACGACGCGCTTGGCGCCCGCCTTTAGGTGCGCTTCCGCCTTGGCCTTCTCGAGGAACAGGCCTGTGGACTCGCAGACGTACTCGGCGCCGACCTCGTCCCACTTTAGATTGGCGGGTTCTTTCTCGCTCGTGACCCGAACCCGCTTCCCGTTCACGATCAGCGCCCCGGGCTCGTGTTCGATCGTGCCGCGGAATATCCCGTGCACCGTGTCGTACTTGAGCATGTACGCGAGATACTCTGCGTCGAACAAGTCGTTGATTGCCACTACTTCAACCTTGGGGTTTTCCATCGCCGCGCGAAACACCAGTCGTCCGATGCGGCCAAACCCGTTGATTCCAATCCGAATCGCCATGTCATGTTCTCCTTTCTCGCGATGTACGCCGGCAAACCGCCGGCCGCGAAAATTCAGGCTAAACAGTATGGGGCAGTCCCTTGATTCTGTCAACCTTGTCCGTGGAACTTTCACCTTACCTGCACGCAGGTGCAGACGAGTAGTGCAGGAATTATTCGTCCATCCGTTCCAGTGCTATGCTGCCGGGATAGTCCCTGAGGGTCGGTGCAAGTGTCGCGTGGCCTCTGTCTCAGGCCGATCTCTGCACAGCTCTGACGCTTGGGGGCTTGGGTGCGTTCCATCGTCCATGGGGATGGGAGGTGGTTGCGGGGTGGTTTACGGGGCCAGACGCGAATCAGTCAAATGTGCGAGCCGGCCGACGGATCGTATCGACGTGGGCGGTTTCCAACTCCGTAGTGTGAGTCGCGAGATGGGGTGGGTTTGGTGTACACTAGGTGCCGCGCGGGCGGTTAGCTCAGTTGGCCAGAGCGTCTGGTTTACACCCAGAAGGTCGCAGGTTCGAGCCCTGCACCGCCCACCAGTTGCTTAGGGGGTGCGGCGGATTCTCCAAAACTGGACATCGTTGGTGGTCGTGGGCTTGTGAACGCGTACGAAGCTCGAACTGGCCATGATGGCTGTCGCAGGCACAAAGGCACCGTTCGCCAGGTTGGTGCACAGTTGCACGTCGTATACCAACCCGGTCCATGCGGGGAAGCCGATCCGCTCGCCGTTCCATTCGGTGATGCGCACGCAGGATGCGGCGCTAGTGGGATCGGTGCCAGCGAGAAACTCCTCCAAATTGGTCCAACCATCGCCGTCGGGATCGTCTCCAGCCCGGGAAGAGTCCGAGCTTCGGGGATCGGGATGGCCGAAGTACTGGGTCATCCAGGCATCTGGAAGGCCATCGCTGCCTGTCACGGGCCGGGTGTCCCGTTGGAAGGAAATCACCCGTACGTGGCAAGGCGGCGAAGCATTGGTGAGGAAGTCCCACAAGCGTACGACCGCCCGGTCGTAGTAGCTCGAGCCCAGAGGGTCCAGCCGCGAGCTGTTTAAGATGGCGTTGGGCGTGTAGCGGAGCACAAGGCCGGACAAGGTCCAGGTGCCGTACGTCGTGCTGGCAGTCATGAGTTCGGCAGTGCAAGTGCGGGAATCCCGGCTGAGAGCCAGCAGAGTGACTTGATTGACGCCAGGAATGGAAGGTTGCACTGCAGCGGTAACGGCATCCAACACTCGATCCGGTGTCCATGGCGGCGTGTCGGTTGGCGGATAGGCTTGCCGTACATTGGCCACGTCGGTCGTGTGAAGGGTAGCGCCGCGGCCATCGGCATGCGCCCGGTAGTACATGATGGCCTCGCGCAGCGCAGTATTGGTTTCAGCCGGATCTTCGCTGGTATGAGCCAAGCCGAGGGCATGGCCGAGCTCATGCGTGAGAACTTCCTCGAACGTCGAGGGGTTGTTGAGCGCCGAGGCAGTGTGTTGGAGGATCACATACCCGCGTTGGATATAATCGAACGCCGCTCCAGCCACAATACCGCCCAGGCCGCCAGTGGGACACAATGAGGTGTCATAGCGGTACACGAACCCGCCGATTCCGAGGGTGCTGCTGGACGAAATTCGGCCGTAGAGGTCATGAACTTGCACGTACACGACGCCGGCCTGGTCCGTCATGGTGTCGGCCGCGCGGCCGAACGATTGGATGCCGAGGTTTGTGAAGCTCAGTGATGTAACCTTCGCCCACGCAGAAAGAGCGGTCTCGAGCGCAGTGAGAACCTGGTTCGTCGTGAGACCGGAGGGGAGGGCGTCGAGGTCCACCCAAATGCCCACCGGCTGAGCGCGATCGGCTTGGGTCCAGCGGCATGGTGCCCCGGTGAACGCGTTGGTCGTCATTCCACTCAACTCGGCCCATACCTCGCGTTCCCACAAGGTCACGTCGGCGGGGGGCACTGCACACCGCCAGGCCTCGCTGCGGTGAGGCCGGACCAGCGGCGCGGGCACGGCTGCGTCTGGAGTCTGCAGGATCTGCAGCCGACGCCGCGGTGTTCGCCGCGTCGCGAACCGGTAGCATTCGCCAACTTTGAACATCGGTTCGCATCCAACCCACTCGCCGTGGTCCCCCAGTCGTCCGCCAGGGAATTCGATCAGGATCCACGAACCGCAGCGGCCATACTCGACGTTCTCGACCTCGATGGCAGCAACCGTGCGAAGTCGTCCTTGGTCATCTCGTTCCGAACGCCACGCGCGGACGCGACCAAACAGGACCACTTCGGCTTCCGGAGCCTCGATGGATGCCCATATTGCAGCTGGCGCGGCCAAGAGCAGAAAGACTGCAGAACGGATGTTCATATTCCACTGCCAGAGTATTTCAAGGGCGGAGGGCGTGCAAGAAAGTGGATTTTGGCATGGATACTGGGCTTCGCGCGGGCTTCTCTGGGACCGTTTTTCGTTGCGCTGAAGAACTGGGAGGTTGGGGGACGGGCGGGTGGCCAGCGCACGGTTTAGCGCAAGCGCAATGTGGCTCGCGGGCTTGCAGCTTCTCCGGTTAAGGTCGCTGGCTCCGCTTCTGCGTCTTGAACCGGCTTGCACACAGGGGGCTTCGCCGTCAGGGCGACCGCAATCTCGGTCAACGCGAACCTCGGCCAAATGGCGACTGGAGTTTCGAAACTCGCTGCGGTTGATGGCGGTAACTATTACTTGTGTGGCTAGGCCGTCCTGCCTTCCGGTCAATTCCAAGAACGCTTGAACGAATCTCCGCGGACCGTTGACCCGGGATGACCTCGCGCGGTCGCTCACTGCGGGCGAGTGGCACACCGTGGCTGTCGTTGGTGCGCACTGGGACAGGCGACGGGGGCTCGGTTTGGGTGGGTGGCTGTGTGGACAATGGCGGCGGGCTTCCCGGTTCTCGAAACCGATGAAATAGACCTTTCGTGCCGGCTCGAGCTCGTCGAATGGGGGCAGACTAAAATCTGCCTGGAAGCCCCGGGGATCCTGCACATGGGCCGTAGGCTTTTCGCCGATGCCGGCGCAAACGGGGTGGAAAGGAGCGTATGGTCTATTACTGGCGGGTGTCGTCCACGCGTTCCATCCAGGTGCGGACGATGAATTGGGGGTCGTTTTGACTGGTAGAGGACCAATTCACCTTGAGTTTGTCACGACACCGGTGTTGCGAGCGACGCAAGGGAGGGTATCATATTTTGACTTGTCCCGGCCAGTGGAAACGTGGGCGGGAGCCTTTGCCCGGCCACCGATGCCGGGCCGGAAGCGGTTTTTGGTATGTCGGAGCCAGTTGAGTTTGGTGTCGCAGTTATTGGTTTTGGTACGGTGGGCGCCGGCGTGGTGGATTTGCTCACGAAGCACCAGGACCTGTTAACGGAGCGAGCGGGGCTGCGCCCTTTGTTGCGGGGCGTGGGAGATTTGGATTTAGACCGCCCTCGCGGCGTGCGGGTGGATCGATCGCTATTGACTCGGGATGTGGAGGGGCTGATCCGACGCCCGGACGTGCACATTGTCGTGGAAACAGTGGGGGGAACCAAAGCGGCTCGGGACATTGTGTTAGCCGCATTGCGTGAGAGGAAGCCCGTGGTGACGGCGAACAAGGCGTTGTTGGCCGAGCAAGGGCCAGAGTTGTTTCAGGTCGCTCGGGACCACGGTGCGGGAATTTATTTCGAGGCGTCGGTGGCGGGGGGGGTGCCGGTCATCCGGGCCGTGCGCGAGGGGTTGGTGGCGAACCGGATTGCGCGGATTTACGGAATTTTGAACGGCACGTGCAATTACATCCTTACTCGCATGGAAGAGGACGGGGCCACGTTCGACGCTGCGTTACAGGCGGCGCAGCAGGCTGGCTATGCGGAGACCGACCCTTCGTTGGACGTGGACGGCATTGATACGGCGCACAAAGCAGTCATCTTGGCGTCGCTTGCGTGTGGCCGGCCGGTGCCATTTTCGGCGGTGGGCGTCGAGGGAATTCGAAGTGTGGCGACGGTGGACTTGGAGTATGCGCGGACTCTGGGCTACAGCATCAAGCTCATGGCCGTGATTCGGAACGACCCCGGGGGTGTGAGTGTCCACGTCGGCCCATGTTTGGTGCCTCGGTACCATCTTTTGGGGCAGGTGCGGGCAGAATACAACGCAGTGCTGGTGCGCGGTGATGCGGCGGGTGACACCGTGTACTGTGGGCGCGGAGCGGGCCGGTATCCGACCGCTAGCGCGATCGTGAGCGACATCATGGATGCGGCCCGGCGCCGTCAGTATGCGGAGGCCCACCCAGATGCGTTTCGGGGAGAACCGCCGAAGATCCGGGCTGACGCTTATGACCGGGCACGTTGGTACATTCGCTTGATGCTCATGGATCGGCCTGGTATGTTGGCGCGCGCCGCGGACGTATTCGGACGGCACGAGATCAGTTTGGCGTCCGTAGTCCAGCGGGAAGGATGGCACGACACGTATGTGCCGGTGCTATTCTTGACTCATCCGGCCATGTACGGCGCGGTGCGACGGGCAGTTCGGGAACTGGCCCGGTTGGAAGGCATCGGAGGCCTGCCAGTATGCTTCCGGATTGAGGACCTGGCAGGGGACGAAGTTCCTCTATCGTCCCGATAAATTAGTGAAACGGAGCAGCGATGGCGTTGTTGGTCCAAAAGTACGGTGGGACCTCGGTAGCGAACGCCGAGTGTATGCGGAATGTGGCCCAGCGGATCGCGCGAACTCGGTCCGAAGGGCATCAGGTGGTGGTGGTCGTTAGCGCGATGGGCGACACGACGGACGACTTGATCGCGCTGGCCAAGCAGGTGAATCCGGATCCCGACCCACGGGAGATGGACATGCTGCTGGCCACGGGCGAGCAAGTGTCCATCGCGATTTTAACGATGGCGCTGCACCACATCGGCGTTCCGGCGATTTCGTTCACGGGTCCCCAAGCGGGAATTTTTGCTGAAAGCGTTCACCTGAAGGGCCGGATTATCGACGTACGTCCCAAGCGAATCGTGGAAGCGTTGCGCCATGGCAAGGTGGTGATCGTGGCGGGGTTTCAAGGTTTGGATGAACAGGAGGACATCGTGACGCTTGGCCGCGGCGGATCGGACATGACCGCGGTGGCGTTGGCTTGGGCGCTCAAAGCAGACCGGTGCCAGTTCTTCAAGGACGTGCGCGGGGTCTTTACCGCGGATCCGCGCATCGTTCCAGAAGCACGAAAACTGGACGAGATTTCTTATGATGAGATGCTGGAATTGGCGAGCATGGGTGCCGCCGTGTTGCAATCTCGTGCGGTGGAGTTCGCCAAGCAGTATGGCGTGCCCCTTGAAGTGCTGTCCAGCTTCGAAGACGAACCGGGTACCATCGTGCGAGAAGAGGTGAAAGCTATGGAACATGTGGTGGTGCGTGGAGTCGCGGCGGATCGAAATCAGGCGAAGATCACGATTTTGAAGGTTCCGGACCGGCCGGGGATCGCGGCGACGATTTTCGACGCGATCGCTCGTGCCAACGTCAACGTCGACATGATTGTGCTGAACGTCCGCTCGCAAGGGCAGTTAGCGGACCTTTCCTTTACCGTTCCCGAAGGGGATCTAAAGGTCGCCTTGAAGGCGGTGCAGTCGGTCGTTCCCGAGGTGTCGTCGGAGGGCGTCATCTACGACACGAACATCGCGAAGGTCAGCATCGTGGGGGTAGGCATGCGTAGCCACTCGGGCATCGCGGCACGCATGTTCTCGGCATTGGCCAAGGCCGGCATTGACATCCACATGATTTCCACTTCGGAAATCAAGATCTCGGTGGTGATTCCTAAGGAAAAAGCTGATGAGGCGGTTCGGGTACTGCACCGTGAATTCCGGTTGGACCGGCCCGTGACCACGGTGCGCACGCGGGTAGTCCGCCGGCGGAGCCGTTCATGAGCCGGCGGATCGAGATCTATGACACAACGCTCCGAGACGGAGCGCAGAGCCCGAGGGTGTTTTTCAGCGAGGCGGGGAAACTCCAGATTGCGCGGCGGCTCGACGCGTTCGGGATGGACTACATCGAGGGCGGGTTTCCGGCGTCCAATCCGAAAGATGCGGGATTCTTCCAAGAAGCGGCACGGTTGTCTTGGACGACCTCGCAAGTGGTGGCCTTTGGCAGTACGCGTCGTGCTCGGACGTCGGTGGGCGAGGACCCCGGCATCCGCGCGCTGCTGGAAACCCCAGTACCCGCGGTGGCGATCTTTGGTAAAGCGTGGCGGTTGCACGTACGCGACGTGTTGAAGACCACGGACGCCGAGAATCTGCGCATGGTCTCGGATTCGGTGCGGGCGTTGAAGGCCGCCGGCCGTGAAGTGGTGTTCGACGCAGAGCATTTTTTTGATGGCTACCGCGACGATGCGGCCTACGCCATGGCAGTGTTGGCCGCTGCGCGGGAGGCGGGCGCCGACGTTCTCGTGCTGTGCGATACCAATGGTGGATCGTTGCCCGATGCCGTCGCGCAGATTACCCGAGAAGTGGTTCAGCGATTTGGGGGGCGCATTGGGATTCATGCCCACAACGATGGCGAGCTTGCCGTGGCCAACACGTTGGCCGCGGTCCAAGCGGGGGCCGTGCACGTCCAGGGGACCATCAACGGATTTGGCGAGCGTTGTGGGAACGCCAACCTCTGCTCGATCATTCCCAATCTCGTTCTCAAGATGGGACTCGATTGCACGGCGGCGCGGTCGCTGAAAGAGTTGCGCGCGTTGTCGGAGTTCGTGTACGAACTGGCGGACATTCCGCCCAACCCTCGATTGCCGTTCGTGGGCGAGGATGCCTTCGCTCATAAAGCGGGCATGCATGCGGATGCCGTTCGGAAGAACCCACGCGCCTATGAGCACATCCCGCCCGAGTCGGTCGGTCACCAGCGCCGAATCCTCGTGTCGGAGCTTTCCGGGGCTAGCAACGTGCTCATGAAGGCGATCGAAATGGGGATGCACCTCGATCGGGATTCCCGGGAAGTTCGTGACATTTTGCTCGAGTTGGAGCGCCTTGAGCGACAGGGATACCAATTCGAAGCGGCGGATGCCTCGTTCAAGCTTTTGGTTCAAAAGGTCCTTCGGAGACACCGCGCCTTTTTCCACTTGGAGGGGTACCGCGTGATCGTGGAGAAACGTCGCGCTGGAGAACCTTGCGTGTCGGAAGCGACCGTGAAGTTGCGAGTGAACGACCAGTTGGTGCACACGGTCGGCGAAGGCGATGGCCCCGTGGACGCGCTGAACCATGCCTTGCAGAAGGCGCTTATTCCGTTCTACCCCTCGATCCGTGAGGTTCGGCTGGTGGACTACAGCGTCCGCATTTTGGACGCCAAGGCCGGCACTGCTGCGAAAACGCGCGTCTTGATCGAGTCGGCAGCGGGCCGACACCATTGGAACACGATGGGGGTGTCGGACAACATCATCGAAGCTTCTTGGGACGCCTTGGTCGAAGGAATCGAATACAAGCTTCTCCTCGACGAACAGGAGGGGAAGACTTCCTCTCCGGCTACGAGCTCCGCGACGGCCGCCGAACCCCCGTCAGAGTCCTAGGCTTCTCCGCGGCGTTCGACCGTGGGCGACGGGCAAGGAATTGGCCGGATACGGCCGGCGAATGGGGCGAAAAGCCAACGCCTTGCGTAAGGCGAATGCCGAAATGGGAAGGTGTTCCCTTACACCACGCGGGCGCCGAGAGGTTCACCGCGCACGGTGACGAGGGAGTACCCAAATGCCTCGCAAAGGTCGTGGGGTGGGGGGATACCTGTGACCATAAGGATCCCAGCGGAGTCGCCACCGACCGCACCGGCTCCGCACACCTTGGCGGCGCCGCCGCGCTGTTCCACGGCCGCCACGAACTGAGCGACTCGCGACGGCACGACACCGATCCGACATAGGAGGGCGTGGTTGTCCCGCACCGCCTGGCAAAACTTCTCTGTCTGGTCGCCACGTAGCGCGGATTCCATGCGTGTGGTGACTTCGGAAAAATCGTCCCACAACAAGCTGGCATCGCCGTGGCGGCGCCGGACTTCCGCAACGCACTCACCCGTCGTAGTGACCGGTTGGCCGGTGTTGACCAAGACCATTGGGATCTTCGGCAACGGGATGCGTTCCACCTGGCCCTGTTGGAACCGCGCGCATCCTCCGTGGAGCGAGATGTAAGAGTCTACACCGCTCGGAAACCCGTGTTGCAGGCGTTCCACCTCGAGGCTGTACTGGTAGTACCAATCGGGCCGAAACTCTACCCGGAAATAATGTCCGATGGCGCGGAGCATGGAAAGAATGGTCGCCGCCGACGACCCCAGGCCACACCCGATGGGAATGTTCGAGTGGAGACGGAAGTGCAGTCGGCGCTGAAGTTTCAGGTGCAGTCCGTCCAAAACAATAATGAACGCGTACTGAAACAGCTCGATGGGCTTCCGGAGAACCTGCCGGATGGTCAGGCGTCCCTCAAGAAACAGTTGGTAGTTGCGGAGGACCCGCCGTCGAAAGTCGCGAAGGGCTAGCAACGTATAGGACTCGCACTCGTGGAGGTCCGATAACTCGATCCCCACAGTTTCGTCTCCCGGTGGACCCTCGCGAATTTCGACGACGGCGCTGCGGTCAATCGCCATCGCGAGCGCAGGACGTCCGTAGACGACCGCATGTTCACCACTCAAAATCAACTTGCCTGGCGCAATCGCTTTCATGCTCGTTCGTACACCCGTTTGTGCTGGCTCATGCCCGCCAAACGGAATGGCCCCGTGCGGTACTGGGCGAACACATACTCGCCGCCATCGCGGGGCATCGACAGTGTCACTATATCCTCATATTGCTGGTAGTCCAATTCGACGCGTTCCGCCAAGCGTCGCGCGTGAGCCTCCGACCACAGCGCCGCCCGGTACCCAGGCTGGACGACGCCGCTAAACCACTCGGCCGTGCATCCCGATCCGTAACTGAATAGGCCGATCCGATCCCCCGAGAGGTCGTCTGGACATGTATCGAACAACGCCGTGAGGGACTCGTACAGCGATGCCGCATATGTATTCCCCGTTTGACGGTTGTACGCGAGACCATACGAGATCCGTCGAGCAGTTTCCTCGGCGGACCAAGCCGGCCATCCCGCTTGGCGGTGAAGCTGCTGGAGCCCTTTTTCTACGATCCGGGTAAACGGCAAGTGGCAGCATAGCCGCTGAAGGTGGTCCCATTGGAGGCCCGATGCGTCACGGTAGCGCTTCCAGCATTCCACCATGGCATTCAAGTAGACCCGGGTCGAGTATGGCCCATCCACCAAGGCTTCTTCACGATAGTTGGGTCGCCAGAAGTCCATGACGTCGTCCGCGTAGGTTCCCCGCCAGGGATCGAGGGCGAGCAGCCGCGGCTGGGCGCAGACACGCATGGCCACCGCCCCGGCGCCTTGCGTGGGCTCGCCAGGGCTACGCAGGTCATACCGCGCAATGTCGGCCGCGATGATCAACACCGCCCGTCCTGGGTGCGCCGCGACCCACGCGCACGCAAACTGTAAGGCTGCGGTGCCAGAATAGCAGGCCTGCTTGAGCTCCACGGCTGTGCACCGTTCAGGCAATTCAAGCAGACCATGCACGAACATGGCGGCGGCCTTCGATTGATCTACGCCGGTTTCAGTAGCGAAGAGAAGCCAGTCAAGATCTTCCACGCCATCCGCTTCGACAATTGGAAGCGCAGCGTTGGCGCCCATGGTCACGACGTCTTCATCGGGCGGTGCCACCGCCATGCGCTCTTGCCCTAAGCCGACGCGGTACTTGTTCGGGTCTACTTGGCGTACCGCGGCCAGCTTGGCAAGGTCGAGGTAGTAGGCCGGGCAGTAAAAACTCAGCCGATCGATCCCCACTTTCACGTTCCGTCCTCCAGTTCCCGGGGAAGAAGCAAATCGGTCCGTCCGATGAGTTCTCGAGCACTCCGAAGACCCGTCAACCACAGGGCCACTCGGAACTCGTGCTCGAATTGACGGATCAGCTCCACAACGCGCTCTGTAGATTCCATCGCGGGGGCCAAGAAGGGCCGCGCCACGCCTACCAACGAGGCTCCCAACGCCATCGCTTTGACCATGTCCAGCCCCGAACGAATGCCCCCGGAAGCGATGAGCGTCATGCCGCGCTCGCGAAACGGAGCCAACGCCCGTAACGCAATCGGTGTGGGCACCCCCCAGTCCTGAAAGGTCTGCCCTAGGTCGTCGCCGACGCCCGCGGCACGCCGGCGATGGCCTTCGATCCGGCTCCATGAGGTGCCCCCCGCGCCCGCCACGTCCAAAATACGAATTCCAGCGGTCCAAAGCGCCTGGGCGTCGGCGGGCGAGACGCCTGCGCCCACCTCTTTGACCACCACCGGCACGGGCAACTGCGCGGCGATGGCCCCGATCTTTTGCACTAGGCCTCCAAATCGAGTTTGTCCTTCGGGCTGAACCGCCTCTTGCAAAGGATTGCAGTGCAAGATCAAGGCGTCGGCGCGAAGGTGTTCCACGGCTCGCCGACACTGTTCGAGGCCATAGCCATAATTGAGCTGCACCGCGCCCAAGTTAGACAAGAGTACGGTCGAGGGTGCCAGCGGCCGCAAATCGAAACTGGCCGCCGTTTCCGGGTGCTCGATCATCACGCGCTGGGAGCCCACCCCCATCGCGACGCGACACAACTCGGCGGCTCGCGCCAAGTTGTGGTTGATCCGTTGCAACCGTTCGCCTCGCCCGCCGGTCATGGAGGAGATGAGCAAGGGAAGAGCGAGGGTGCGTCCTAAGAACTCGATCGAGGTGTCCACGTCCTCAAGGTCATACTCCGGAAGCGCTCGGTGCCAAAGTTGAATGCGATCGAAGTACCGGCGGTTTCGATCCGCCTCGGCATCGCGGAGAATGATCTCGATGGCTTGTTCTTTTCGGTGTGGCCCGGAGGGGTCCGATGGAATCGGACCTGACGAGTTCCGTGCGTTCATTCCGAAGTCTCCGAGTCGGTACCGGCTCGCTCCAAACGCAGGTGGGCTCGGACGAGTTCTCCCGGATTGGTCAGCGCCGCCAAGAGCGACAACTCGCCGCACAAGACAACGGCCGCGGCGATCATGGCGAGTCGCTGAGCGGCTCGTCCCGGTTCTGAACTTGCCGCGCAACCTAGCAGTTGAAGATGCTTGCGGACCCATGGAAGGGCCTTCCCGGCGCCGACGGTTCCCACCACCAAGTTCGGAAGCGTCACAGAAAAGTACAGCGTGTCCGACTGCGCCTCGGCCCACGTCGTTCCTTGCGATCCTTCGACGATGTTAGCCGCGTCTTGCCCGGTGGCTAGGTAGAGAGCCAGCAGCATGTTGGCAAAGTGAGCATTGGCGGACCGCAGTGAGCCGGCCAACGAGGACCCGAGAAGGTTTTTGCGCACGTTCAACTCCTCGATGGCCATGGGACTGGATCGGAGAATTCGACGGCAGACGGACGAAGGGAGTTCGCATTCTGCGACGACAAAGCGGCCCCGTCCCAACAGCCCGTTCACGGCCGAGACTTTTTTGTCCGTGCAGTAGTTGGCGGAGACCGACACGGCGCGTAGCTGCGGCCATTCGCGGACCATCCAGTCCAACACTTGTTGGGCCGCGCGTGTGACCATGTTGTGACCGGCGGCGTCGCCCGTCCAAAGTTCCAGCCGTACGAAAAGAAGCCGACCGCAGACTTCCCAGTGCAGGCGTTGGAATCGTGCAAAGCGACTGCCGGTCGTCGCCACTTGGGCGAGGTCGGCTTCGCGGGCTTGAAGAGCCGCGCCGATCCGCGCCGCTTCGAGGGCCGAGGGGGCTTCCAACAGCACGGAGCGGGTCATGCCTTCGCGAACCACGGCGACGCGAATACCGCCGGCCTCCCGTGTGGCCCGGGCGCCTCGAGCCACGGACGGCCACAGTGGGGTTTCCAGGGTCGCCAGGGGGACCCACACCTCTGCAGGTGCGTCCACGCCGATTAGCCGCACAGGACCCACCACCCGGACCGGGAAGGGGATCGTGTGCGACCGGCCTCCAGGGACGGTGTGCGATGTTCGATCAGTCGGTGGCGCGGTCATTCGTTTGGCGTCCATATTACGTGAAAGCTGGCCGGTGCGCCAGGCATACCCACTGGGGACGGTGCGCGGTTTGGGAGATGGTTTTGCTTGGCTTCTCCGTGAGGACTTGCTAGACTGCCGGCTCGGACGGTAAATCCGTCCCATAAACAAGAAAGGAGTGATCCATATGGCGAGGCCAGTAACACTGTTCACCGGTCAGTGGGCGGATCTTCCGCTGGAAACGATGTGCCAAAAGGCAAAAGACTTCGGGTACGACGGCCTGGAGCTTGCCTGTTGGGGGGACCATTTCGAGGTCGCAAAAGCCAACGCGGCCTATTGCAAAGCCAAGCGCGAATTGTTGGCGAGATACGGACTGAAGGTGTACGCGATTTCCAGCCACCTGGTGGGTCAAGCGGTGTGCGACCGTATCGACGAGCGCCACAAGGGCATTCTGCCGGACTACGTGTGGGGCGATGGGGACCCTGAAGGTGTTCGTCGCCGCGCGGCGAAGGAAATGATCGCCACGGCAAAGGCCGCCGCCGCATTGGGTGTACAGGTGGTCAATGGATTCACCGGTTCCTCGATCTGGCATCTGCTTTATGCGTTCCCGCCGACGCCGCAGTCCATGATCGACGAGGGATATGCCGACTTCGCTCGGCGCTGGAAACCTATCCTCGATGCTTTCCAGAAAGCCGGTGTGAAGTTCGCGCTGGAAGTTCACCCGACCGAAATCGCCTTTGACATCGTCAGCGCAGAACGCGCGCTCAAGGCCGTGGACAACCATCCTGCGTTTGGCTTCAACTTCGATCCCAGCCACCTAGCATACCAAGGCGTGGACTACGTCGAGTTCATTCGGCGGTTCCGAGATCGCATTTTCCACGTTCACATGAAAGACGTGGGAGTCGCGAAAACGCCTCGGCTGAGCGGCGTGTTTGGCGGTCACCTGCCGTTCGGCGATCCTCGCAGGTACTGGGACTTCCGTAGCCTGGGGCGCGGCAGCGTGGACTTCGAGGCCATCATCCGCGCGTTGAACGAGATCAACTATCGTGGTCCGTTATCGGTGGAGTGGGAAGACTCCGGAATGGACCGCGAGCACGGCGCGCGGGAGGCTTGCCAGTTCGTCCGCCGTTTGGATTTCGAGCCTTCGGCCGTTGCGTTCGACGCTGCATTCGAGCGCTAAGCGAAACGCGTAGCCCGTCCGCGAGCTCGTTGGACGGGATGTGCACCGCCGGCGCACCTACGGTGGGTTCGCCGGCGGTAGCTTTTTTCGGGGGTTCGCATGGCCCATGCCGTGGTGCTCGAGTGCGGGTCTGGGTGTGATTCCATTTCATCATGATCTAACCACCGGTCGGTGTCGCGACGGCCAGGCACGGGTCCAGGAGGGCATATCGGTGCGATTTCCTAACCGGGCCGAACCCGTGTGGCGCGACGTCCCGAATAAGCCCTGCGAACCCGCAGGGGCGAAGGCGGCTCCGCTGGTTTCAAGTGGCGGCGGTGGGCTCGGCGCCAAGGGAAGTGAGGCGCGGCTGTTCGTGCGTCAGGCAGTGGACCGACCCAAGCCCAAGAAGGAGATCCACCGCATGGATCCCCACCACCGTGCGGTCCGGGAACAGGTCGGCCAAGATTCCAAGCGCGAGCCGGTCATGGGGATCGTTGAACGTGGGCACGAGCACCACGTGGTTGGCAATGTAGAAGTTGAGGTAGCTGGCAGGAAGTCGCCGCCCTCGAAAAGTGAGCGGTTCGGGCATCGGGATGGGTACGAGCGTGGGTCGCTCTCCATTTTCCAGGCGCATGCTCTGCAACCGTTCCAGATTCTCTTTTAGCCTCGCGTGGTTCTCATCGTGGGGGCGATGTTCGATGGCATAGACGATGGTGGTCGGGTTCACGAAGCGGCAGACGTCGTCCACATGCCCATGAGTATCATCGTCGCCGACGAGTCCTCGGGCCAGCCACACCACGTTGGAAGCCCCCAGCCATTTCGCGAAAACGGCTTGGTAGTCCTCTCGGGTGAAGCCAGGATTGCGCACTTGGATGTGTTCGTCCAGCAAGCACTCTTCGGTGACCAGAACGGTGCCGCGGCCGTTGACATCGAACGCTCCGCCTTCGAGCACGACACGACGGCCGCGATGCATGGGTTCTATGCGGACCAGGCCGAGCAGCTCGGCCACGTGGCGTGCGATCTCCGCATCGTTGTGCCAATCGGGATATTTGGCCCATGCGTTGAAGGCAAAGTGCAGAACGACGGGACGAGGCTGTCCGATGGCCTCCGCGAAGATGGGACCGGCATCGCGAGTCCAGCTTCGATCGCTCGGAATTCGGTAAAACTCTACATGATGCAAGGGCGCACCGCTGGCGTCCAAGATTGCCCGTACGACCCGTTCATGTTGCGGCGAACTGACGATGATGCGAACTAGTTCTCCCGTGGACGCCGGGCGGCGGACCATGTCGGCAAAATCCCACTGCACCGCCGCGAGCTTCCCCGGCCAGTCCTTACGGCTGTGGGGCCAACAGAGCCAGGTCGCTTCGTGGGGTTCCCATTCCGCGGGGTGACGGAACCGTGGGAGATCGGCGCTCATGTTGGGTGCGCTGGTTTTAAGGCCCCGGGCTTGAACTCGGCCCTGGCGCGGCCGGAGGTGGTAGTGGTTCTATCGGCCTGTAGCGCAGGTGCCACGCCCGGACGGCAAGTCCGACCAGCGCCAAAAAGAGTATCCGGCGCAGCCAGCGACGTTCGTCCGGGGTGAGCACAAACCACGAGCGGAGAACGGTGCTCGCTGGGCTGGAACTCCATGAACCGCGCGGCTTCATTTCCCCATCAATTCGTGGCGATGTTCACCAGCCGCCCCGGTACGACCACTACTTTGCGAACCTGCCGGCCTTCAAGCCATCGGGTCACGTTGGGATCCTTCATGGCCATCGCCTCGATTTCCATGTGCGAGGCACTGGCGGGCACGCGGATCCGCCCGCGCACGCGCCCGTTGACTTGTACGGCGAGTTCGTGCTCGTCTCGAACCAACGCCTCCGGCCGTGCCACCGGCCATCCCGATTTCAGGATGCTTTGCTCGTGTCCCAGCTCTCTCCAGAGTTCCTCGGCGATGTGTGGTGCGAACGGGCCAAGGAGCCGGACGATGGTTTCGAACATTTCTCGATAGGCCGCTCGACGAGGTGCGGGCGAGTCAGCCGAGATCGGCAGCCGCTCCACCGCATTGAATAGCTCCATGATGGCCGCGATGGCGGTGTTGAAATGGAACGACTCCTCGATGTCACGGGTCACTTTCTGGATCGTTTCGTGCAACTTCCGGTAGACCTCGCGTGCATCAGGTTCCAACGAAGCCGGGTCCACTGGCTCATTCGGGGCCGAGCGCAGCACGTCTAGGGTTTCGTACCCCCTTCGCCATAAGCGATTCAAGAACCGAAACGCCCCCTCGACCGCAGTGTCGCTCCATTCGGCGTCTTTTTCGGGCGGTCCGATGAACAGTGTGTACAACCGGAGGGTGTCCGCGCCATACTCACGGATCAACTCGTCCGGGCTCACGACATTGCCTTTGGACTTCGACATCTTATACAGCTGCCCGTCTTTTTCGCTGCGCTTGCAGATCATGCCCTGGGTGAACAGCGCGGCGAACGGCTCGCGAAACGCCACATACCCCGCGCGGTGGAGGACTTTGACGATGAACCGGGAGTAGAGTAAGTGAAGGACGGCGTGCTCGATGCCGCCGATGTATTGGTCCACGGGCAGCCATCGATTGACGTCGTCCGGAATGAACGGTCGGTCTTCTAGTCGCGGATTGATGTAGCGAAGGAAGTACCAGCAGGAGCATAGCCACTGCGCGATCGTGTCGGACTCGCGGCGCGCGGGGGCACCACACTTCGGACAGGTGGTGGAAAGGAAGCGTTCGTGTCGAGCCAAAGGATTTCCTTGCTCTGACCGAAAATCCACATCGTCGGGCAACAGCACCGGAAGTTGCGATTCCGGCACCGGCACGGTCCCACACTGTGGGCAGTAGACGATCGGAATGGGCGCACCCCAGTAGCGCTGGCGGCTGATGAGCCAGTCGCGGATTTTCCACGTGACGGCGAAGTCACCCACTCCGTGTTCCTTAGCCCATCGGATCATGTCCGGCATCGCTTCGCGATTGCCCCGGCCCGTGAACGGACCCGAGTGGACGAGTACGCCGTCGTCGACCCAGGCCGCGGTCATGGTGGTGGGGTCGAGCGGGTGCGCGGGATCCTGAATCACCACGCGGATCGGAAGCCCATACTTGCGAGCGAATTCGAAGTCACGCTGATCGTGCGCGGGAACGGCCATCACTGCGCCGGTTCCATAGTCCATCACCACGTAGTTGGTAACCCACAGCGGGACGCGCTCGCCGTTATAGGGGTTGACCACATGGTAGCCGGTGAATACCCCTTCTTTGGGTGCCGTTTCCGCTGTACGCTGCTGGACGCTCAACATTTCTTGGCGCTTGGCGAATGCCTCGACCTCGGCACGCCGGGGATGATTCGCCATCAGTTTCTGAACCAGCGGATGTTCCGGGGCAATCGCCATAAACGTCACGCCGTAGATCGTGTCCGGCCGTGTCGTGAAGATCGTGCACAGGTCGCCCGTTTCGGCCACTCGGAAGTCAATTCGCGCACCTTCGGAGCGCCCCAGCCAATTGGCCTGCATCGCGCGGACGCGCTCGGGCCAACGGTCTAACAGCGCCAGGTCGTCGAGCAGCTGCTGTGCGTACTCCGTGATTTTGAAGAACCATTGTGTCAACATTCGGCGGGTCACAGGACGGCCGCATCGGTCGCAAGTGCCATCCGATCGAACCTCTTCGTTCGCCAATGTCGTGCAGAATTCGCACCAATTGACGGGGGCGTTTTTCCGGTATGCCAGCCCTTGGTGGTACAGGAGCAGGAACAGCCATTGGGTCCACTTGTAGTAGCCAGGGTGGCACGTAGCGATTTCGCGCGACCAATCGTAGCCCACACCCCAGGAGCGGATTTGTCGCTTCATCTGGGCGATGTTGTTGAGCGTCCATTCCTTCGGGTGCACGCCCCGCTGCTTCGCCGCGTTTTCCGCGGGCAACCCGAACGCGTCCCAGCCCATGGGAGTGAGGACGCGATAGCCTTGGGTCAGTTTGTATCGTGCGACTGCATCCCCAATGATGTAGTTTCGCCCGTGGCCCACATGCAGTGTGCCAGAGGGATAAGGGAACATGACCAGGCAGTAGTACTTCCGGTCCGAGTTGCGGGTGTCCACCCGGAAAAACCCCTGCTCGTCCCAAAAGGCCTGCCACTTGGGTTCGATTTCGGAAAACGGATATCGTTCGTTCATGTACGACCTTTCTCGAACATTAGAGCCATTTATACCGGAATCTGACCATTCTGTCGCGCCCAACGGTCGATAGTGAGCCGGTTGCGCTGTTCAGGATGCGGGCTTCAAAAGCTGGTAAGGCCCCAATGCCGAAAACGGGCTGACCCCGCCCCCCGCTCGAAACCGCCGATTTTCTCACTCTCGATCCGTTCGGTCCCGCAGCACACGCGTATTGTTTAGACCCTCCGCATCTGGACGCGGGGAGGCGTTGCGCCGCAGATCGAAACGGCGTGGAGGGTCGGGCTCCACCCCGACCCGATCCGGACGCGGTGGAACGCGTCCCTCCAGGCTCGAACTGGGCCGGGCGCCTTTCCTGCCCCGCGCTCCCTCGCCTCTCGCCCCAGCCTCCGAGCCTCTCGCGGCTTTGCAGCGCGATCGGTTCTCCGATGGCTTGCCGCCCCGTTGGAACGGGTCACGCCGGGAAAACAGCCGCGCAAACCGCTGTGGCGTGGCGTCGACGCCAACCGACGGCGCGGGAACTTTTTTTCGAACGGCCTGCCAATCGCGCGGGCAATTCGGTCGAGCGGGGTCATCTCCGTACCGGAAAGCTCGATCAGAAGTAGATATCCCGTTCGCCGGCCGCGACGCGTTGATAGGCAGCGTCAAACGCGGGCCACCACCGGGGCATAGTGCGGCGGACTTCTCCGATCTCGCGCTGGAGGACTCTTTCGCCGGCTTCTCGTGTCGGCTCGCTGGCAAAATCGTCGAGCCATTCGCGGTAGGTGAGGATCGCGTTGAGCTTACAGAATCGGGCCTCCGCTCCGCTGCGCAACAGGTCCATGATGCATTGTCCGGTTCGTCCGCAGCGATAGCCGGCGGTACAGAACGACACAATCAAGCCCATCTCGGCGAGATCCCGCACCAAATCGTCCAGCGAGCGGGTGTCGCCCAACATGAACTGCTGGCGTTCCATGGATTGTTCAGAGCGCACATCGCTGGTCGAGTAACCGCCGACTGCGATCCGCGCCGAGCCATCGGTCTGCGTAACGCCCAACTGCAATAGGCGCCGCCGGACGTCGGGCGGTTCGCGAGCCGTCAGGATCATGCCCGTGTAAGGGACGGCCAACCGCAACAGCACGACGATTCGCTCCATGTCCGTATCCGATACGCGCCATCGGGTTTCTTGGACATATGGGGCGTGGTCGGCCGGCTCGAGGCGGGGGAACGATATCGTATGCGGCCCGACGCCGAACACCCGTTCCAGTTCGATCGCGTGCGCCAACAAGCCCATGACTTCGAACTTCCAATCTCCGAGCCCGAACAATGCACCAATACCGACGTCGTCAATGCCCGCGGCCATCGCCCGGTGCATGGTGTACAATCGCCACGAGTAATTGGCCTTGAACGCCGCCGGATGAACCTGCCGGTACAGTTCCGGATCGTACGTTTCTTGGAACACCTGGTACGTACCCAGCCCAGCCTCGTGGAGACGACGAAGTTCTTCGATGCGCAGCGGGGGCGCATTGACGTTGACACGACGGATGGATCCCCAGCCGACGCGTGCACGGACCCGCACCGAGTAGATCGTCCGGATGCACTCGCAGATGAAGTCCACGTCCATGGACGGATGTTCGCCGAAGACAATGATCAGCCGTTTATGGCCAATGCGGCCCGCGAGCACTTCCACTTCGTTCCGTAGCTCCGTCATGCTCAATACCCGGCGGTCCATGTGCCGGTTCTCCACGCGTAGGCCACAGTACAGGCAGTTGTTGACGCAGCAATTGCCGATGTAGAGGGGGGCGAACGTGACGATGCGCCGGTCGTAGACCTTCAACTTGATTTCCGCGGCGACGGTGCGCATCTCCTCCCAGAGGGCGGGGTCGGTGACGTGGAGGAGCGTTGCCAATTCGTCCAGGGATAGCGTGTGAATCGCTCGGGCCTTGGCCAAGATGTCCCGTACCCGTTGGGCATCGGGTGGCTGTTCCGCCGCGCGCTGCAAGTGTGCACGAATCGCGTTGGGGTCGATAAAATCCCGGCCGCCCGGTCGCCAAGCGGCGATTTCATCCATGTTGATTCGACTTTGGGCCCAGCTGGCCACGTCGTGAGTCACTTGCGAGGATGTCGGACTCGTCATAGGGGAACCTCCGCCATGGGGTTCGCCGCCGCGCGAAAGGCGCGATAGGCATTCGGAAATGGTTCGAGCACGCGATCGAGGACTCCCCGGGCCAACGAGATGGCCAAGCCATAGTTCGTGATCGGCACTCCGGCTTCCCGAGCACGCTCGATGCGCGTCAGCGTTTCGCGTCGGGTAAGCATGCAGGATCCACAATGGACCACTACGTCGTAGCCGCTCAAATCATCGGGGTAATCCCGCCCCTGCATATACTCGATGCACAGTTCGGCGCCCACCATGGATCGCAGCCATCGGGGGAGCTTCGATCGGCCGATGTCATCCTCCAATGGGTGGTGAGAGCAAGTCTCGGCGATCAGCACGCGGCTCTGGGGACGCAAGCGCGTGAGCGCCGCTGCGCCCCGAGCGAGCTCGTCTAGATCGCCTCGGGCACGGGCCATGAGAATGGAGAACGTCGTGCACCGAATACCTGCGGGTGTGGAACGGACCATCATATCTACGACTTGCGAGTCGCACACCACGAGGTCCGGAGGACGCGGAAGGCTGGCGAGGGTCTCGGCGTAGCGGCATTCTTTCACAACCGTCACCACCAAGTCGTGATCCAAGGCATCGCGGATCGCTTGCACCTGCGGCAGAATCAACCGGCCGCGAGGAGCGGAAATGTCAATCGGGACGATCAGCACCAGCCAGCCACCCTTGGGAAGCAAATCGCCGAGCAAGGGCGGAACCGCCAGCACGGCATCCGGCAGCGCCTGTTCGAGTAGCCGTCGGAACCGGCGTGCAATGTCCTCGCGCTGCGCCGCGTCGACCGCGCACGCCGTGATCCAGCCCACGGTGGATTTGGCGAGACTGTCCTTTTGAATTTCTGAAACGGGCCCGAGGTCGGACTTGTTGACGACACCCACCACCGGCACCCGGCGCGCTCGGGCGGCGGCCAAAACTTCTTCTTCGGGCGGCCCCCACTGTCCAGGTTCGCATACCAACACGACTACGTCGCACCTCTGCATCGCGGCATAGGTCCGCCGGCGACGCGCTTCGCCAAGCTCGCTCACGTCGTCCAGCCCGGCGGTATCCAGTAGAACCACGGGTCCGAGGGGCCATAACTCCATCGACTTTTCCACTACGTCCGTGGTCGTTCCCGGGATTGGCGACGTGATCGCGAGGTCTTGCCCGACCAGGTAGTTCATCAGGCTGGATTTGCCGACATTCGTCCGGCCGAAGAATCCGATGTGCAAGCGCAGTGATTTGGGTGCGGTGTTCATGGGGAAGGGGGAGGGGTGGCTGGTGGAACCTCCGGTGGGGATGTCTTTGCGAGCGCGGAGCGGACAGTGACCCCTTCGACTCGGCCGAGCCGACCCGTGAGTTGGCCAAGCTCGTCGGTGGTGGCATCCACGACCAGGGTGATAATGTGGAGTCCCCTCCGGGGATAGGGCAATCCGAGGCGCGCGACGATCAAATCTCCATGATCGGACAACACGCGGTTGACCTCCGCAGCGACCCGCTGACGGTTTTCAACGATAATCCCGACAAACCCTAAACGCTTCTCCATGGACTACTCCTGGTGGTGCGAACGGTAGTCTGAGGAAGGTGTTCGACCGCATGGGCCGGACTGGCCACGCTCGGATGCTCACCCTCGGTGTCAGACCGACGTCCTGACCTCAGGTGCGACTACGATACCACAAAAGTTCGCAGATCGCGAAGCCCGACCAGTTTCAGGATGTCGGCGCGCTGCTCAAAAGCCAGGAAAAAGGCGAAGCCCAACGCGGCGTTTGGCCATTCAGACCCGGTTCTAAGCCAGGCTCAGTTAGCGCGTGGAATCTCGGCGGTAAGCGCAGGGGGCACGTGCAATCACCCGCCCGCCACCGCCATGGTGCGACCTCAGCGCAATGGCCGAGAGCGCGAGTCCCAAAGCGAACGCAGCGCGAGCCACAGAAATGTTGGGACCACCCGCAGGTATCTGGGGCCTAAGCGGCGTGGCTCTTGAAGCAATCGGTACAGCCACTGCAATCCCGATCGTTGGACCCACCTCGGCGCGTCGGTTCGAATCCCAGCCAAGATATCAAACGCCGCACCCACACCCACGAGCACCGGGGAGGGGTCCGTGGGAGCGTGGTCCGGCCACCGACGGTGCCAGTCGGCCATGAATTGCTCTTGCTTCGGCGTGCTCATGCCGACCCAGAGCAGCTCGACCCGGGCGATGCGAACTGCGCTCAACAACGCGGTCCACTCGTCTCCGGTCAGAGGACGAAAGGGCAGTGGCCAGGAGCCGGCGATCGTCACATGCGGGTACATGAAACGGACGCGATGCTCCAGGGCTTGCAGGACCTCTGGGGTGGAGCCCACAAATCCATGACGGAGGCCGGACGTGCTGGCGGCAATGTCCGGAGCGGAGGGTGGGGCGGAGGACCACATCAGGACTTTGCGCATGAGATCCGGGCCGTACACTCGACCGACGAGGGGAACTCTTCGAAGTCGTGCGAGCCACACCAAGGGCATGCCGTCTGGCACCGTCAGCCACGAGGCGTTGTGGATGTCCTTCAGCTGAGGATCGCGTTGGCACTCCACCACGCCGTGGGCGCCGGTCACGCAGACGTAGCCCCCGATGCGGTGGCGCGCGGCGCGCACGATCATTTCAGCCGCCCGGTCCAAAGTGACGGCGCTGATTTGTACGCCGGCCACGTCGAACCGTGAAGGCAGCTCAGTGGGAACCTGCAAGATCTCCGCCACGACGTTGAAACCTCTTCGACTACTCAACGAGCTCCTCGGCCCGAAACGATGGCCCAGAAGGTTTGCGCCAGGATCAACAAATCCAGCCAAACGGACCAATTGCGGACGTAGTACACGTCCCAGCGCGCCATTTCATGGATGTCGAGATCACTGCGGCCTCGGATTTGCCAAAGCCCGGTAATCCCGGGGCGCACACGCTCGCGCACCCGGCGCGCATGGGGTGGGAGCACGGCGTGGTGATAGTTCGGCAACGGCCGAGGGCCGACCAGCGACATTTCTCCCCGCAGAACGTTCCAAACTTGTGGAATTTCGTCCAGCGACCAACGGCGCAGCACGCGTCCGATCAGACTCACGCGCCAATCATTGTTTAGCTTGTGGGTTCGGGTCCATTCCTCGCGGAAGGCTGGATCGTTCGCGAGGCGTTCTTCGAGTTGCCGTTCGGCATCGGGTACCATCGTCCGCAGTTTCCAGATTCGGAATGGCTGACCTCCCTCGCCGATTCGCTCTTGGGAGAACAGTGGCCAGCGACGATCCCAGAGTAAAATTGCCAGCATGGCAAGCACGCCCAGCGGCAACCACAGGGGGGCCAAGACGAACAAGAGCAGCAAGTCAAGAGCTCGCTTGAGCCCGCGCCAACGCGGATCGGCGAGTTGGTTGGTGATCGTTAACCCCATGATGCCTTGGAGATCTTCTGGCACGACATTCAATGCCGTGTCGACCAATAGCTCCGGCACGAGCACCACCTTGCGATAGTTACGGAGAGGGCCATCGAGAAGTTGCTCCAGCGCTGGGCTAGTCAAACCCGATTGCGCCAGGATGATGGACTCGAATTCTTTGGCCCCTCGTTCGATCTCCGCTGGGAGCTGGGAATCGTCGGCCGTCCATCGGATGACTCGGGCGGGTCGATATCCGATCGCAGGGTGAGATTGCAGCCAGTTCGCCACGGTATCCAGTAAGGGCGGGTCGCCGATCAGGATGACCGGCGCCCCCCACCATGCATGATAGGCTAGGCGCTCTCGAACGATGTGCCGGGCGATCGGCAGGCCGATGGCGGCGGCTGCATACGCGATAAAATACGAGCCGCGATTGGCCGCCGGCGCAAAATCGCCTACGAACACGATCACGGCGGCCAGCGCGTAGATTGCGGCGAGCAGGCGCTCCACATGGCAGAGTTCGACCGCTGGGTTCAACCCCCAACCGGGAACAAGTTCGAGCCACAATGCCGCCAAGGCCCAAACAGGCACTACCAAAAGGCTGTAGCGCAGAGAGACCGGGGTGCCCACGAGCCAATGCATGACGAGGTCACCGAACCACAGGCCGGCCAGCAGCACCGCGCAATCCACCGCCAAAATCGTGCTGGTCGCCAGTGATTTTCGAACGGACAGCGTCATAGTTTACGATCCCAGCGAACGTTCGCTTCGGGGCCACCGCCGCCGCGCTGCGGATTTTTTTGCGAATTCTAAGCTAGGGTTGCCTTTTGTCACACGCGAAGATACAATATCTAAATGTTTGTTCCAAGGATCCAGTGAAAGTGATGCACGACGTGGCAGCCTTGGTCGAGGGCTTCTATTTGAACCTGCGGCACGCGGGTCGATTCTGGAGTTGGAGAATTTCCGGATGCGAGCCTTGTTCCGACGTTTGAGAAAGACGACGCTGTATTTGATTATGGCCGACGCCATGTGTTTCTTCGCCGCCTTCGGGCTCGCCATGCGGATTCGGTTCCGCCCGAATATCAACGTGATCGAGCTCCGAACCGGCGAGATGATCCCCGAGCTCGCGTTCGTATTGCTCCTGTCGTTCACGCTTGTGCCGATGGTGTTCAACTTGCTTCGACTTTACCAGCGTCGCGTCCTGTTGTCGCCGCCGTGGCACGCCGTTCAGATCCTCAAGGGAGTCGCCATCGTCGGCGCGACGTACATTGTGCTGCAGTTTTTGACCAAGTCCACTCTGTTGGTCCAGTCTAGGTGGGTCATGGCGATGTGGCTGGGGATCACTGCGGCTGGGCTGTTAGTCCACCGTATGCTGGTGCTCCCATTTTTGCTTCGCTTATGTGCGCGCAACCTTCTGCATCGCCGCATCGCCCTGATGGGAGTTAACGACGTCAGTGTCCGTTTTGCGCGCGAGCTGCTGGCCAACCCGGATCGGTATTTGGTGCGCCCGATTGGGTTCATCAGCGATTCGGTGGCGGTCGGCGTCGAGCCCGTTCCAGGCTTACCGGTGCTGGGGCCTTTGTCCAAGCTCGAGATCTTGACGGACCTTCACCAACTTGAGGGCGCCATTTTGATGGCCCAAGGGCAGGACTATGACACGCTGCTGCAGACGGTGGAAACCTGCGCTCGAACCTTCGGTTGGGTGGAGGTGCATGCAGACCGGATTGCCACGCTGAGCCGAGATTTGGATCCGGACACGTACTTCGACATTCCGTTTTTGCGGATGGGAAATGCAGCCCAAGGGGCGTGGATCCGGTGGCAAAAGCGGGTGTTCGATGTGACGCTCGCGGGTCTCGCGATCGTCGTGTTGGCACCGGTCTTCGGACTGATCGCGGTACTGGTCCGGCTGACCTCTCCAGGACCGATCTTTTACGTGAGCGAGCGCGTAGGTCAGGGTGGCCGGAAGTTTCGGTTTTACAAATTCCGTACGATGGTGACGGGTGCGGACCGCGATCCAACGCGGCGCGAACAGGTCAAGCGGTTGTACACTGACCCAGATCAGGCCATGCCGCAAAAGGTCGTCAATCCAGCGCTGCTCACGCCAATTGGAATTTTCCTCCGCAAGTGGGCCCTGGACGAGTTGCCGCAGTTGTGGAACGTGTTGAAAGGCGATATGTCCCTCGTGGGACCTAGGCCGCTGCCACCGGACGAGTACGAACTGCAAACCGAATGGCAAAAGGGCCGGTTCGATGTTCCCCCTGGCTGCACGGGCTTGTGGAAAGTATACGCGGCACAGTATACGGAGATGCCGTTCAGCCAAGCGGCCATGTACGACATCTTTTATGCGCGTAACGCCAACCTCGTGATGGACGTCACCATCCTGTTCAAAACTGCTTGGATTGTCCTGCGCGGGCTGGCGGATGGTCCCATTCCGCCGCGAAGTTCTCCTGAGTCGCGCGCACGCCATCGGGTCGCGCCGGCGCCTTCCGCGCCACCGGTTCGCGCCCCGTTCGCTGAAACGCCTTCGACGAATGCCACCACATCGAGCTGACTGCTATGGGTTCTGGGGAGTGTCCGCATTCGCCGAGGGCGGGGCAGTCGCACGCTTGATTGGCATGCAATTCATCGGGTCCGAGGGGACCGAGGCCGTGCTCGTGGCAGATTGTCTTGCTTCATTCGCCTGCGTCAAGTCTTGGCATCCCACGACTCACGCGGGATTGGCCGATGCATCGGCGGTTCCGAAGTGTCTTTGTGAATCGTTCTGGCCTGTGGCCCCATCGAGAGCGGTCTGAGGCCTAGACGGCCCGATCAAAAAACTCTCGGATGACCGCCACCACACGATTCAACTGGGCCTCGGTCATTTCGGGGTAGATGGGCAAGGAGAGAATTTCTTGTGCCAAGCGTTCCGCCACCGGGAATTGGCCTCGTTTCCAGCCCATGTGCGCATAGGCCGGTTGGAGGTGAATCGGCACGGGGTAGTGAATCAATGCTCCGATCCCGTGTTCTTGCAACCAAGCCAGTAGCCGGTCACGGTAGGAGGTGCGAATCACGTAGAGATGCCATACCGGTTCCACATCGGCTTGTGCCTTTGGCAGCTGCAGATCGCCTACGCCTTTCAGGAGTTCCTCATACCGCGCTGCCAGCTCGCGCCGTCGCGCATTCCAAGTATCCAGGTGTGCCAGTTTGGCGTTCAACACGGCCGCCTGCAACGTGTCGAGACGGCTGTTCTCCCCGCAGAGCTCGTGGATGTACTTCACCTTCGAGCCGTAGTTTCTCAGCGTGGCGATGCGGTCCGCTAACGCCTCGTCGTTGGTGGTCACCGCTCCCCCGTCGCCATAGGCGCCTAGGTTCTTGCCCGGATAAAAACTGAAGGCGGCGAGCACGCCCAACGAACCGCACCGGCGGCCACGATACCGCGCGCCATGGGCCTGGGCCGCATCTTCCACCAAATGCAGACCATATCGCTCGCAGATCGCACCGATCGCAGCAATGTCCGCCGGATGGCCATAAAGATGAACCGGCAGTACCGCGCGGGTTCGGTCCGTGATCGCCGCCTCGATTTGTGCCGGGTTCATGGTGAAGGTGTCTGGTTCGCAGTCCACCAGGACTGGTTTCGCTCCCACCGCTGTGACAGCCAGGGCGGTGGCGATAAAACTGTTGGCCACCGTGATCACTTCATCCCCGGGGCGGATCTCGAGCGCGCGGAGCGCGAGTTTCAGGGCGTCCAAGCCCGAGGCCACCCCGACGGCTCGTCGGCATTCGCAGAACGAGGCGAACGCAGATTCAAACTCCGCGAGCTCGTGTCCAAGGATGAAATCCGCCCGTGTCAATGTCGCATCGAGTCGCCGCCGCACTTCAGGTTCGATCGCGCGAAACTGCGCGACGAGATCCACGAGTGGTATTCGATTCTCGTAGGTCACCGATTAACCTCCGGATGGTTACGTTGGACTTCGCGAGCCCCTCGCTCCCAAAGCTCATTTTACCTCCCTTCGGGGCCTCGCGTACCTTCTTCGGCGAGCGAGTGGCCCGGGGCCAACCCCACCGCGCGGGCCCAGTCCGTGCCACTCCACGTCTGCCCGTTCCAACGTACCTCGATCAATTCGATCGCGCCGACGGCGGCAGCGATTTCGAGTGGCGCAGTTCGCAGTACATGTCCAACTGGCGCGCGGCCGACAGTCGCACGGCAGCGGAGGACTTCGATTCGCACGCCGCGAAATTGAAAATACGGAACCTGCAAGGGTGGAAAGATCCGAGCCCGGATCCAGGCACTCAACGCCCGAGCGGGCTGAGTCCAACGGACTTCAAGGTCTTCGAACGGGAACTGACCTTTCGGATGGTAGGTTACGTACCGCGGGTCCTGAGGCACTGCCCCCAAGTTGCCACTGGCGATCGCGGGCAAACTCTCCTGGACCAGCGCCACGCCCTCCTTCAGTGCACGCTCATACAAATCCCAGGCTGTGGTGTCGTCGCGGATCGGCCAGCGGCGCATGGCATAGATCGGGCCGTCGTCAACCCCGACGGCTTCGACCCGGTGCAGCGTGACGCCCATGAACAAAAGTCCATCGTGGATGGCCCAGGCGAACGGGTCGCACCCGCGGAGCAATGGCAGTGGGGCATGGTGCAAGTTGACGGTGCCGCGTTTCGGGATCGTCACCAAGGGCGGGGCCAAAAGACGCCGGCACTGCACACTCAATAATAGATCGGCATTCACCTCCGCCACACGCTGGCAGATGAGCGGGTCATTGGGGTTGGCGGGCTGCAGCAGGGTCGCTCCGTCCTGGTAGCCGAGCTCCCGTGCATGACGGACCAGCGATTCGCGCCACGTGTCTTCGCCGCGATCGCCAGGGTCCGCCAGCACGAGAGGAACCTCGCAGCCGATTTCCCGCAGCGCATGTAGAACTCGAACGGCTGCGGTGCCGTTACCAATCAAGACGACCGAGGGGGCCTTCAAACTCGTCGCTCCACCAGGACGGGACGGCACGGTTCGTGGGCCGTAGCCGCCATGGTTTCGAAAGCCTCTCGGCTCCGGATATAGTCGCTTTCGTCGTACTCCATGCTCGCCAAGGCCAACAAATCCGTGGCCGGCTCGAAGTCATGCACGACGCGCCAAACTCGCGGCGGTAAGTACAATCCTCGATCACGCCGGTCTAACCGGACCACGGCGGTTTGCCCGCGGCCGTTGTCCAGTTCCACCGTGCACGCCCCGCGCAGGCACACCAACACTTCTTCGGTCCCAAGGTGGGCGTGTCCCCCACGCACGTGTCCCGGCTGAAGGTCGGTAATATACAAGACTTTGCGGATTTGGAATGGTATGGCGTCCGTCCGTGGTCCCGGCTGTAACATGATCAACGTGCCGCCGCTTCGGCCACGGTGCTCGACCAACGGGATCCAGCGGTATAGCCCCTCACTCATTCTTGATCTCCAGAGTCCAGCCCGAGCTGTTTGCGATACAGTGCTACGTATTCCTTCAGGTAGTCGGCCAACGTGCGAGTGGGACGCCAACCTAGTGCACGGACTTTATCCGAGTTGACCGAGTAGCGCAGGTCCTGGCCCGGCCGATTAGGAATGAAGACAAATGCGTCCTTCGGGTCTACACCGACGGCCTGCGCGGCCATCGAAGCTGCCTCCAACACGCTGTGTTCTTCGCCCGAGGACACGTTGTAGATCTCGCCCACCTGACCGCGTTCCATGATCAGAAAAATCGCTTCGCAGTTGTCGCCGGCATACAGCCATTCGCGCCGGTAACTGCCGTCGCCGTGAATGGTCATTTTCTTTCCGCGGAGCAGAAACTCGATCGTTTTGGCCAGCAGCTTTTCCGGATACTGCCCAAAGCCATAGTTGTTACAGCTTCGGATAATCTGCACCGGCAACCCGTAGGTGTTCTTCCAGCCTAATACGAGTTGGTCAGCCGCGGCTTTGGTGGCGGAGTAGGGGTTGGACGGACACAGCCGATCCGTTTCCTTAAACGAACCCCGAAGGATTGTTCCGTAGACTTCGTCCGTCGAAATCTGCACGAACAGCGGCCGGTCCGTTTCATCCTTCGCGCGCACGAGCTCCAACAGATTGTATACGCCCTGGACGTTGCTATGAAAGAAGTCCTGGTTGGCGAGAATCGCATTGTCCACATGGGATTCGGCCGCGAAGTTTACGATCGCCTCTACACCCACCGGGAGGTGGGTCAGCTCGCAAATGTCCGCCTTGATGAAGTGATAATTCGGGAAGCGCTCGAAGCCAAGGTCCTGCCGTGCCGCGTAGGTGACCTTGTCCACGTTGACCACCTCATAGCCACGTTCCAAGGCCATGCGGACGAAATAGGACCCGATGAACCCAAGGCCGCCCGTGACCATGATCCGCTTGAGCCTGCTTCGTGCGATTCTTCCTGTCATGGCGATTGGTCTCTTTTCGTTGGTTATCTTATCTGACCACGATCGCCACGCAAAACTCCTAACGCGGTGGGTCGCGCGATCCGAGGTGCAAAAACGATGCGGGGTTCTAGTCCCAACGCTGCGGCGCCCCAACCGTGCGCCAGTATTCAGGCCAATCCGTGTAGCAGGTGTACTTACACCGCGACCGCGGCAAAGGCACCGAAGTGGAACCAACGTAGCAGCAGCGCCGGACCTGCACTCGCTACGTGTCCGATGCTTCTGCCCTAGCGTCTCATACACTTTGACCATGCCGCGGCGTCCCCTCCGGCTGAAATCCCACGTCGCGGAGTGCTTACAAGATGAGCGTGAGAATTGCAGCGCTGCTGTGCGATGCCTGCAGGCGCCTCGTGGTTCGAAGCGGTGGCCCGTTCCGTGGACCTGGATCCATAAGAATCTCTCGGGGCAACTGGAAGTACCGTCGTTGGGCCGGAGTTTTCCAAGGTTTGGACAAACTTGGTTGCACGCCGTCCGAGCCTTGGATGGCGGACGCCCGACCGCAGGAACAATTCCCCCCAATCTCTTTCCAGACCCGCGGCGTCAACACGGCCGGCGGCGATTGGCCGCGTTGAATTGCTGCCTTGTCGTCGCTTCCAACCCAGGTGGGCGGACATGCTTGGGTGACTCGACAAGGCGCCGCCTTTGAGCGAGCTTAGTATGCCCCATGCAACCTGGCAGTCAGTTGGTGACGACCATCGGCGAGCGGTGCCGCGTATGCTACACGTGCGTGCGCGACTGCCCGGCGAAGGCCATTCGGATTGCCGGTGGGCAGGCGAGAGTCGTTCCGGAGCGCTGTATCGGCTGCGGGAATTGTTACCGCGTATGCAGCCAAAAGGCGAAGCAGGTGTACGATTCTCGGAATGATGTGCGCGCTCTGCTGGCTTCTGGCCGCACGGTGGCGGCCATCGTGGCGCCGAGTTACCCTGCCGAGTTTTCAGACCTGGAACCCTCGCAGGTGGCCGGCATGATCCGCCGCTTGGGCTTTCAACTCGTGTGTGAAACCGCATTCGGAGCCGATTTGGTCGCCCAGGAGTACCGGCGGCTGCTTGAAACGGACCGTGGCCGTTTCATCGGAACGACCTGCCCTGCCGTGGTCGCCTATGTTCAAAAATACTTGCCCGAGTTAGTGCCGAACCTCGCGCCGATCGTGTCGCCCATGATCGCAGAAGCCCGTGCACTCCGGCGTATTCATGGGGATGAACTCGCGGTGGTGTTCATCGGGCCCTGTTTGGCCAAAAAGGTCGAAGCCGACGGGATGGGGGCGCAGACTGCGGAAGTCGAAGCGGTCCTTACCTTTGTCGAGCTACGCGCAATGTTGCGCGAGGCGGGTATCGAACCGCGCCCGGCATCGGAAGAGCGCGACTTTGATCCTCCTCATCCCACGTTGGGCGCGCTGTTTCCAATCAGTCGCGGACTGCTCCAGGCCGCGCATTTGCGCGAGGACCTTTTGGAGGGCACCATCGTGGCGGCCGATGGGCGCCCCGCGTTTTTGCAAGCGTTGAGCGACTTCGCGGCGGGCGCGCTGGACGTCCGCCTGCTGGAAGTGCTCTGCTGTAACGGCTGTGTCATGGGGGCGGGGATGAGTGTGGACGCGCCGCTGTTCCAGCGCCGGATGGCGGTCAGCCGTCACGCGCGACGGCGTGTCGAACGATCCGATCCCGCGACTGAAGAACTCATTCGTCACCGCTTGGCCGGTCTCGACCTCCGCGCGGAGTTCCGGCCAGAAAAACTCCCCCCGAGCGCTGTCCCGCCGGAGGAATTGAAACGGATCTTGGCGGTGATGGGCAAGCTCAGCCCGGAGGACGAACTGAACTGTGGGGCGTGTGGCTACTCGACCTGCCGTGAGCACGCTGCGGCCATCTATTTGGGGCTGGCCGAAAGCGAGATGTGCCTCCCGTACACGATCGACCGTTTGCGGGAATCGCTTAAGGAGTTGAGCGAGTCCAACGCGCAGTTGGCCAGCGCGCGCGAAGCCCTGATGAATGCGGAGAAACTGGCCAGCATGGGGCAGTTGGCCGCGGGCATCGCCCACGAGATCAACAACCCACTCGGGGTGATCCTCCTGTATGCAAAGATGTTGTTGAACGAAATTCCACCGGCCTCGCAGGCGCGTCAAGATCTGGCGCTGATTGCCGAACAGGCCGAACGGTGCCGAAACATCGTGTCAGGGTTGCTCAACTTCGCGCGACGGAATCGTGTCGTCCGGCGTCCGACCAATCTCATCGAACTGGTCGAACGCTGTCGACGAGGGGTCGTGATTCCGGACCATGTCTACGTGTATGTTCGGCATAACATGCGCGATCCGATGGCGGAAGTGGACGGCGACCAGATCCTGCAGGTGTTGACCAACCTGATCGTCAATGCTGTCGAGGCGATGCCCAATGGGGGCGAGCTGACGATTGAAACCGATGATACGGACGAGGAAGTCATCCTCCGAGTGCGGGATACGGGTTGTGGAATTCCGCCCCAGAACTTGCCCAAGATTTTCGAGCCTTTCTTCACGACCAAGCAGATCGGGAAAGGCACCGGACTTGGCTTGGCGGTGGCCTATGGAATCGTCAAAATGCACCGAGGGCGGATCGAAGTTACGTCGAATGCGGATCCCTCTCGCGGGCCGACCGGCACGACGTTCACGGTGACCTTGCCCCGTCGAGCGGAGGAGGTGTGATGGAGCGTTGGCGTGTTTTAGTGGTGGACGACGAACCCGGGATGTGCCGGGGTGTCCAGCGGGTGTTGCAACGTCACACCGTGCAACTGCCCGACTTGGGGGCCGAGATCGGGTTTGAAACTGAGGGCGTGGAAACGCTAAGCGAGGCGCGGGCGGCGCTGACGGCCCGACGGCCGGATCTCATCTTGCTCGACTACAAGCTGCCCGATGGATCGGGGCTGGATTTTTTGCGCGAGCTTCGAACCAGCCAGTGGGATGGATTGGTGATCATTATTACTGCGTTCGCCTCATTGGACGTTGCGGTCGCGGCGACGCGCAACGGGGCCTTCGATTTCTTGGCCAAACCGTTTGCGCCGGAAGAACTCGAGACGGTGGTTTCCAAGGCCGTGCGGACGCTTGTGGTCGAACGTCGTGCAAGGCGGTTGGAAGAAGAGCGGCGCCGTACGCGTCTGGAGTTCCTGTCGGTTCTTGCGCATGAGCTCAAAGCGCCCATTGGGGTGGTGGAGGGAATTTTGCGCCTGATGGCCTCGCGGGTGTTGGGAGCGGATATTTCCGCCTATGACCGACACATTCACCGCGCGTTGGCCCGGCTGGAAGGAATGCGCAAGCTGATTTTGGACTTGTTGGATCTGACCCGGATCGAGGCTGGCGAACGGCGGCGTGAGCTCGGGCGCGTGGATGTGGCTGAGGTGGCGCGCGCCGCCCTCGACATGGTGGCCAGCGATGCCGCGGCACGAAAGATCCAGCTCCGCTTGCACGCGCAGCCACCGGTCGAGCTGTGGGCCGACCGTAGCGAATTGGAAATCATCCTGAACAACCTAGTGAGCAATGCAGTAAAGTACAACCGCGACGAAGGATCGGTGGACGTCTGGCTCCGGCGCCTAGAGGACGGCGTGGAGATCGAGGTGGCGGACACCGGGGTGGGGATGACCGAGGAAGAACAGGCACGGTTGTTTCGAGAATTCTCGAGGATCCGCAACGAAAAAACGCGGAACATTCCGGGCAGTGGATTGGGCCTATCGACCGTGAAAAAGCTGGTGCAAATCTATCGCGGCGAGATTACGGTCCGCAGTCAACCGGACGTCGGTTCGACCTTCACCGTCCGATTGCGCGATGCAACGGCTGCGAATCCGTCCACCCCGCCGCAGGCTCAGGTGATCTCGCCAACTCCCGTGGCGGAATCGCGCTGATCACAGGTACGGCAGAAGGGTCGGATTTCGTCACGGTGGTCAAGAAGGTGTCGCTGTGGGCGGCGCTCGGGGGATCGGTGTTTTGTTCGCGGTTTCCTGACGTGACCACCATGGCGGGCGCGTGGTGTCTCGATGTGCGATGCGCCCGAGCGGTTCGCTCATCGGGGGGTGAAATCTTCACTGCTCGACCACACGGCGATGGCGAGGGGATCAAGTACGATGTGATGCGTGCAGACCTCTGGCGCGACGGTCATCGAAGTCAACTCCAACTTCCAGTGACCTGCGGGGAGTTCGAAGCGCATGGGAGTACGTGCGCCATTGATTAGCACCAACAGGTCGGGTTCGGGTGAGTGACTTCCGGTGTGAACCGGGTGTCCACTGAGATGAAAGCCCAACGCACTGCCGCGATGCCAATCGGGAGTGCCCCCATCCGGTCCGAACCACACGATGTCCGGGCCGACGCCATCCGGCCCGCGCCCGGTTAAAAACCTCGTTCGACGAAGCGACCGGAACCGGGCGCGCAACCGAATCAGCGCGCGGACCCATGCATGCAATTCAGCGTTTTTGTCAAGCAACGACCAGTCCACCCAGCCGAGCGGGTTATCTTGCGCGTAGACGTTGTTGTTACCCTGCTGCGTGCGACCCAACTCGTCACCCGCCAGCAACATCGGGACGCCCTGAGCGAGTAGCACGCAGGCCAACAGGTTTTTTTGCTGGCGCAGGCGAAGTGCCTCGATGGCCGGGTTATCCGAAGGGCCTTCGACGCCGCAGTTAAACGAGAAATTGATTTGATCACCGTCGCGCCCGCCTTCGCAGTTGGCCTCGTTGCGCGGTCGCGTATAGCGAACAAGATCTGCCAGGGTGAAACCATCGTGGCAGGTGACGTAGTTCACGCTTGTCAACGGTCCATGGGGGCGGCCGGTGTAGAGGTCCGAACTGCCGGCGAGGCGCGTGGCCAGCGCGCCGAGAAAGCCCGGGTCACCGCGCCAGAACCTTCGCACGTCGTCGCGGAATCGTCCATTCCATTCCAACCAAGAACGGCCAGGGAAGTTGCCAACTTGATAGAGACCGGCGGCGTCCCAAGGCTCGGCGACGAGGCGTACGTTGCGCAGGACGGGGTCCGCGGCGATGTGGGCGAGGAGGGGCGGGTCGCGTAATGGCATGCCATCCGGCCCTCGCGTGAGCGCGGCGGCGAGGTCGAACCGGAGGCCGTCTACGTGGAAATCTTGAACCCATCGGCGGAGAACCTGGACGATCAAGTCAGCCACCGGTGGCTCGTTGGCGTTGACCGTGTTGCCGCACCCCGTGTAATTGGCGAAGTCCTCGGTGCCTGGACGGCGAAGGTAGTAGAGGTCGCGGTCTAGCGCTTTGAAGTGAAACACCGGTCCGCCGGCGCCCCATTCGCCCGTGTGGTTGAAGACCACGTCCAGCCACACTTCGATCCCCGCGGAGTGCAGTCGCCGTACGAGCTCGCGGAACTCGTCCAACGCACCTGTGGCGGTGGTGGCGGCGGCGTACTTCGAGTTGGGGGCGCCCCACGCGATGGGGTCGTATCCCCAGAAGTTCCGCAAGTGTCGGCGATGACGGGCTTCGAGGAAAAATGCCATTTCGTCGAACTCCTGCAGCGGCAGGAACTCCACCGCGGTGACGCCGAGATCCACGAGATACGGGATCTTTTCCATGAAGCCCGCGTAGGTTCCCGGGTGCTGCACGCGTGAGGACGGGTGCGCGGTGAAACCGCGGAGGTGCACTTCGTACACGACGAGATCCTCGAGTCGGTGACGCGGGGACTGGTCGCCTCGCCAGTCGAACCGCGAGAAGTCCACGACCACGCACTTGGGAAATTCGGCTCCGTGATGGCGCCAGCGCCCAGGGGTCAGGCCTCGAGGGTCGCCCCACGGGGCTGGCCACGCCAGCGCGCTGGCCGCTGGATCCAAGATCCATTGCGTCGGATCGCCACCAGGTATTTCGACGCGGTATACATACAGCGCGCCATGCTGCACACCCGGCACATGCACGCACCAAAGATCTTCGATGCGGTGGTGTTCGGGGTCGAGCGCCAAGGTCTCGAACGGCTGCTCGTCATCCGGGTTCTCGAACAGCATTAGGTACACGCGCCGCGCACGCGCGCAGCGCAACACGAACCGCGTGCCATCGGGTTCCACCCGTGCGCCGCATTCGAGCGGTCCGTCCATGCACAGAAGTCGAGAATCCATTGTGGGTCCGAACGTATAATGGTACGACCGTTGGACGCGTAAGCGAATCGAATCCTTCAAGGCATTGCGGTTGACCTTTTAGGCGGCAATCCGTCGCTCGCCAGTCAGGCAGCTCTTTCCCGACTGTGTCGACCCGCCATCCGCCCATACGTCACTGCGCGGCGACCTCGGGCGGGTTCCCCGGTTCGAGGCAAAAGAGCGCGGATCCTTGCGCCGTTTCGAGATCGTCTGTATTGCGAACGAGAAATAGCTTCCTGTGGGCCCACACGGGTGGAGCCCAGGTTTGGGTGGCCAAGAACACACGACACCGCCCTTCCACTGCGCAGCCTTCGCGGCGAATCCGAAGCGAAAAGAAATGTCCCAGTTCACTGGACCCCAAGACGCCCGTCGGCGTGGACACGAGCCAACCTCGGCCCATGCGAACTGGGACCGCGCGCGGGCCGGACGGCAGACAAGCGACTTCATTCCATTGGAGAGGTTCGCGCCACAATTCGGTGCCCGTGTCCAAGTCCAGCGCCACCAGGGCGGTATCGCCTGGCCCATGACCCGTCACGCCCACCCACATGCCGGAGACCACAACGGGCTGCATGAAGTGCACGCCGACCGCGCGATTGGTCCACACAGGAGTGATTCGACCGTCGGGCTCGATTTGAACCATCACGGTGCCGGCCCCGTAACACTCCGAAATGACGATGCGGTTCCCGATGATGGTGGGTGGGGCGGCGTTGACCGACTCGAAGCGTCGTCCCCTCCAGGCAAAACGGGCCAGTTCTTGCCCTGACTCCTCATCGAGGACCAACAAACCGCCATTGGGCGGATCGCTTTCGCCGCCCGTGAAACACACTACACATCGGCGCCCGTACAACGTAGCGGGGACCGGAGCCGCATAGCCCGCGCTCCAGCCATGGCCGGCGGTCCAGAGCAACGTTCCATCGGACAGCGAAAAGGCTCGCACGCACGGCCCGGTACCCGTACCGATGTTGACGATGACCCGATGGCCGAGCACCAGCGGGGTGGCACCCGAACCGAAAAAGTTACGGCCGGTGTTGAATTCACGACATAAGTCCCGCGACCAGATCGGGTGGCCGTCCTTTAGCCCCACAACGTCCAGCCCTCCATCCGGCCCGAGTGCGATGACGCGATCGTTTGCGACTACGGCGGGTGCGCGCGGTCCACCGTTGTAGCCGTAGCGGTCTCGATAGTCCGTGGGTCGCGCGAACCGCCAACGTCGCTGGCCGGTTTCGATGTCGTAGGCATCGATACAAATCTCTTCCCCGATGCGATGGGCGAGCACGACGGTAGTCCCCACCACGGCTGGCGCTGCAAACCCTTCGCCTTTGGGCACGCTCCACACCACCCGCCAAGTTTGGCTTGTAACAGGTGGCCACGGCTCGGACGTGGTCATGGACCAAGTCGGCCCCAGCAGGTGCGGCCAGTCCGCTGCGAGAACCCACTGTGCAATGCCGAGGGTGCCGATCAGTATGATTCGATGGCTGTTCACGGAAACACCTATACGTCCAACTCACGTCGTCCGCACCCGCAACACGACCGGCAGCAAACTTGCGTCGCCCTCCGTTCGCGTCCAGAAGAGTTTCGGATCTGCTCGACGCACACGCGAAGCATTATGAAACCCGGCCCAGGCCTTTCGTGTTGACAGGATCCCGCGTAGGGCCTGGTGTCGATTCCGCCGACGAATCCGCGGGGGTGGTTACGATGGGGTTTCCAAAGGGTTCGCTCGACGGCGCAGAAGCCAGATCAGCCATGCCACGAGCCACATGCCGCGACCAGCCAACGCAATGTAGAACGGCCCACGCGAGGGGCGGTACTCCCATTCGACCTGGTGAGTGCCTGCGGGCACCCGGAGGGCCTGAAACAACGCATCCGCCACGTGCAGCGTGGCAGGGCGGCCGTCGACACGGACGATCCAATCTGGATCGTACTTGGTCGCGCGGACCAGCCAGCCGTCCGCGGAGAGCCGGACCTCGGCTTTTATGAGAGCTGGCTCGTCGTGAACAATCCGGATCTCGTGATCGAGCGATTGTTCAACGGCCGCGGAGTCGGCTCCCTGGAGTACGGATTCCGCAAGGGGATCGAAATTGGGAGCACTGATGCGATCCAGGGCTTGGCGTTGGCCCTCGGCCGTCGCCGGGACGGGAGTGACCACGCGAGGAACGAACAGGCGTGGGCGGGCACCGTCAAACGCGACGATCCGGACGAGTTGTTGGTCCGCTGGCACATCACTGCTCGGCACGATCGCGCCGGCTTGTTGAACCAAACCTAGTTTCGCGACCTCCCGGAACCGGCCGCGGTTGCCGTCCATCCGGTCCAGCTGCTCCGCGGCCCCGGGCACGGTGACAAAGAACCGGACGGCCCCCAGACTCCACATGCGAAGCTGGTCACGGATATGTTGGAAGAACCCTGCGTAATCGGATGGCAATCGAGATACGCTGACTGGATCGAAGAGATCACAGCCCGACACCTGAAGGTAGGACATGCGCAAGAGGTTGAACACCGACTGCAAGCCGGGGTGCTCCGGTGGAAGGAGCTTGAACCGCCCCTCACTGCGGTGGTGAGCGACGAATTCCGTGAGCGGGTTAGGCTCTAGAATGTGGCGGTACTCGCGGCCGGAGGCGTATCGTCGGTTGACCCACCCCAGTTGTACCAATGCCAAGACCGCGAGCCATGCAATCGCCCAGCGGTTGGCTCGCGAGGGATCCGCCCACGGCCGGCGGCGGTGGATCCAGCTCAGCCCGCCGATCGCCAATCCACTGAGAAGGACCACGCTAAGCGATGAAGCGACGGCCGTGCGCCAGGCCGCCATGGCTTGTTCGGATGTGAATTCTTCGCTCATTCGGGCTGCGAGAAACGCTTCGCGACCACTGAGTAACTCGAGCAGCAAAAACAGTCCAACCGCTCCGAGCCCGATGCACACGACAACAAACGGTTCCCTCAGGAACCCGAAGCCAAAGCTCGCTCGGACTGGTTCGGGCGTGCGGTGCGCGATGCGTTCAATGCCCTCGGCCATCGCCGGCAGCGCGAACAACAAACCGGGCATCCACCACTTTTCCGGGTTACGAATCGTCCCGAGGTACGGGAGTGAAAATACCAGCCGATAAAACGGCGTGTACCGCCCCCATGCGAGCACCAAGCAGACTGCGCAGCCGACAAGCGAAATCCACAGCCAACGGCGCCGACGGTTCGATGGATAGCCGCGAAGGCTCCACCAACCGGCCAGTACCCATACTACGGGGATGAGCCCCAAGTAGTGGCCGGTCAACGAAAAATTTCGGAAGCCGCGGCGATGGACTTCCCAGCCAGGCGTGCGACCGATTCGGCCCCAATAGGGCGCGGTTTCGGACCTCATACTCAATCCGAAGTAAGGGCCAGAAACCAACGTCCAGGTCTCGTTTGGAGGCAAGCTCCACTGCGTCGCCCAGTTGTATCGCTCGGCTGGATCGTCGGCCATGCCACTTTGCACGCCGGCGATTTGCGTACGGAACATGACGTGGACCGTTTGCCATGCCAGTAAAAAGCTCGCCGCCACGAGTGCAAGACCCCGGCCGGCTAGACCGACCCATTCGCGCACGTTCGCTCGGTCCGGCCAATGACGGGCGAGGAATATCGCAGCGATGGTGAGCGCAAAAAACACGCCAATGTCCGGCACCTCGGCGATCGCCATCCCCAGGCAGCCACCAGCCAAGGCGTACGGTAAAATCGCGCGGTCTTGAATGCCGCGTTCCAAAAACCCCACCGCCAATGCGGCGAAGCCCAACGCGGCCGCGCGGACCGTGAGGCCCAATACCGCAAAGCTAAAGCAACTTCCGCTCAGGGCTGTGACGACGCCTGTGAGTGCAGATGCCAATGGGGAAAATCCCAGCTGGCGCAGCGCCCAATAGATCGCTCCAGCGACGAGGGCCAACAGCACTACCACGAACTCGCGACGGTAATGGTGAGGGCCGAACAGCGACTCGCCGAGGCTGGCGGTGGAAATCGCGAATTGCTGTCCCCCTTGGCCAAAGAAGAACTGGTTGTCCCAGACTCGCAGCATGGCGGCAGGACATCGGTACGTCGGACTCAACGCGGATTCGATGTTTCCGTCGTTGAAGTCCAGCACCCACGAGGGGCGCAGCAACACGTGGGCCATGGACACTGCTGCGAGTAGCGCGGTGGCGATCACGGCACCGGCGGCCCAGGTCCAAGCCCTGCAGGGCACGGACGAATGGTCGGGGGACATTCGGCTCATAGGACAGTTCCTCGAATCCTGCGATGCTAGCATGGTGCCACGAACAGCGCGATCGGGTCGCTGAGCGCATTCGATTGATTCCGTGTTCTGAGGGCAACAGCATCCCAGCATGACGACGGCTGTCTTCTGGTGAGACTGGGTGCCGATGTGCCGCGAGGTGGGCGGGTCCACTGCGACGTTGTGGGGCATCGACTCGATTCGAGCCCAAGGTCCACACTTGACCCCAACCGCATGCCACACCGGAACGAAGTTTCTGGAAAAACGCCGCGTTCCGTGGAACGTGAACGACTACAAAGTTCCCAAGCGGCCCCAGTCAGCGAGGGTCCACGCTACCGCGTCCGTTGCCGTGGCGGTCGCCTGACGCCCAGCCTTGCTTTGGCCACTCTGTGAGCGGGGAGCTTCGCGGCTTCAGTTTCGCGGAGCGGTGGTGTTTTGGCGAGAGATTGCGGCGGCTGTGGCGGGTAGGGCAGCTCCGGGCTTTGACGGCCGGAGGTATCGCTGCGCGACGAGCGTTCCGCGAACGAATTGCATGTCCGGTGTCGAGCAAGTATATTTTTGTTATATCTGGTCAGGCCGGTGTCCGTCCGCGAGAGCGGATGCACGGCAACGACCTCTAGAAGCAGGAGTGGATTCCCATGGCGACGAAACGGAGTGTGAACACTTTAGTAGGCAACATGGTCATTGCACAGAGTGGGGGCCCGACGGCGGTGATTAACCAGAGCCTGGTCGGGGCCATTCTGGAGGCGAAGAAGCATCCGGAGATCCGGAAGATCTACGGGTCGCTTCACGGCTTGAAAGGGTTGTTGGAGGAACGCTTGTGCGATCTTCGGAAAGAAACGCCAGCCAACCTGGAGCTTGTGGCTCGAACGCCATCGGCGGCGTTGGGCTCGGTCCGAAAGAAACCCACGCCTGAAGAGTGTGCCCAAATCTTCCAGGTGCTCCAGAAGTACGACATTCGCTACTTCTTCTACATCGGCGGCAACGACAGCGCGGAAACGACCCACATCATCAACGAGGAGGCGCGCAAGGCTGGCTTCCCAATACGGTGCTTCCACATCTGCAAGACGATCGACAACGACCTGCGCGAAAACGATCACACGCCCGGATACGGCAGCGCGGCGAAGTTCGTCGCCCAGGCGTTCATGGGGGACAACCTCGACAACCGCTCGCTGCCTGGTGTGAAAATCAATGTCGTAATGGGCCGCCACGCGGGATTTTTGACGGCGGCGTCGGCCTTGGCGCGAGTTTGGCCGGATGACGGACCGCACTTGATCTATTTGCCTGAGCGGCCGTTCTCCATGGAGAAATTCGTGTTAGACGTGCAAGAGGTGTACGCCAAGTACGGCCGCTGTGTGGTGGCCGTGTCGGAAGGCATCGCGGATGAGCACGGCGAGCCGATCGCAAGCAAGTTCATCAAGGAAACGGACTCCCACGGCAACGTGCAGTTGAGCGGCTCTGGCGCGCTCGGGGACCTGCTCGCTCGCGAGGTCAAAGAAAAGGCGAAGATCTCGCGGGTTCGGGCGGACACGTTCGGGTATCTGCAGCGGTCCTTCGTGGGTGTCGTTTCCGAAGTGGATGCTCGGGAGGCTCGCCAGGTGGGTGTGATGGCCATTCGGTTCGCTACGCGTGGGGATGTCACCAGTGGCAGCACCGCGATTCGGCGAGCACCAGGACGGGCGTACAAGATTTCGATCGAATGCGTAGAGCTGTCCAAGGTGGCGAAAGAAACCCGTCACATGCCCGACGAGTTCATTGCGCCCTCTGGGCACGACGTGACCCAAGCGTTCCTAGAGTATGTCCGGCCAATCGTGGGCGAGCTCCCGAAGATCGGTCGCCTGAAGATGGTTCCGGTTCCGAAAAAGGATTGAGCCACCTGATTTCGAGGGTTCGGGGTTGCACCCATCGTGGGTGAACGGCCCTCGGCTACTTGGATGAACCGGCACGTTGTCATCACCGTCATTCTGTTGATTTGCAGCAACGTCTTCATGACGTTTGCGTGGTACGCTCACCTTCGCAATTTGTCCGACCGGCCGTGGTTCATCGCGGCGCTGGCGAGCTGGGGGATTGCATTGTTCGAGTACATGCTGCAAGTCCCAGCCAACCGTATCGGACACCAGGTTCTCAGCGTGCCTCAGCTCAAAATCTTGCAGGAAGCGATCACGCTGACGGTCTTCGTGCCGTTCTCGGTGCTGTATCTGCGGGAACCGGTGCGGAGCGACTACGTCTGGGCGGCGTTGTGCGTGATGGGTGCGGTCTTCTTCGTATTTCGGGCCAAACTGATGGGCTCATGACTCCATCCGCCCGGCGGTCGGTACGATGAGCGAACCGCGAGCACAGGGTAGCTCGATCCCTTGGCGGCAGATCCAACCGCTTCCAGCCCGTGCGTTGGCACTGGCGGCGTGGGTGTTCTCGCGTCAAAAGGACGGAGAGCACAAATTCGCCCACTCGTGGCGCGTGATGCGACGAGTTCGGGGGCCGATGCTCCGTGCGGCGGCGGCACTCCACGACGTGGTGGAAAGCGGGGGGTGCACGCTGGAAGACTTGTGCGCAGCGGGTTTTCCTGACCGTGTTGTGCAGTGGGTGGACTTACTTTCGAAGCGCCCGGGCGAAGAGTACCTTGCCTATATTCGCCGCCTGGCCGTTTCGAAAGCGGCACGAACGATCAAGCTAGCCGACTTGGCCGATAACATGGTCCACAAAGGTCGCACCGACCCGGATCGCCGAGCTCGCTACATGACTGCCTTGGCGTGGTTGCGGCCCCGACGGCCTCGCAAGCTGTCCGCATAACTTCCTCGCAGGCTAGTCCGTCGGAAGTCAGGTGTCGGAGGCACTAGGACGCGCCCATGGTGGGCCACGCCTGCACCCGTGGCGTTTCCCCCAAGCGCTGTCGAGTGAGTCATTTCCGGTGTTTTGCCTTCAAAATCGAAAGGATCTGCGCGGTTCCAGATTGATCTTGGCCGCCGTACCTGTTGAGTCCCATCGTGCGGCGGTGGCCGAAGTCGTGTCGTGGAAGGGAAAGCCCGTCACTTCGTACGCCCACGTGGAAATTCGTCAACGCACTCCATGACCCGCCACAGAGCAAAGGTGAGGTGGCGTGGCTCTAAGCTGAGGCGTCCCGCGCAGTTGTGGTACGAACCTCGGCCATAAGAAGGCCGAACGCGATCGCGAGCAAATTCAGTCCAATGTCCGGCATCCGTGGTCGGCGCGTGAACGTGAGCCATTGCAACGACTCCGCCCAACATGCCACAATGAGGAATCCCAATGCGATCCAACCCCAATGGCATCCGCACGCACGAACTTGTCGAAGACGAAATCCAAAACTCCGTTGCGCGAGCCACGCAAACACCGCGAACACGGCGAGATGGCCGGTTTTGTGCAAGTCGATTCGCGCGATGGACCGACGAACACGCGCCGCTATTTGGTGTGCGAGGGTGGGTACTTGGGTTGTTTTCTGCGCCGGCGGTGGGGGAGAAGGGGACGCAGCGGCTTCGCTCGCTGAAGGTAGGACCGGCTTGGCAGACACAGCCTGCTGGGGGCCTTGGGAAACACCTGAGACTGAGGGCTCCGGTACGTTGGCCCATTGCTGCAGGTGGTGTTGGAACCGTGCGATGGCGGAGTCGGGCACCCACATCCCTACCCAAATCAGTGCAGTCCATGCCGCCAACGCCCATCCACCTCGTCGAGTGCCCAACCGCAGGCATCGAAAGCTGTGAACGGCCAGCGCAACCCAAAGCAGCGCCCAGGCCGCAAAGACCCATGTGGTAGCCGGGTGCTGCACCGCGCGGACCGCTTCGAAGCGGGAGCACTCCAGCGTGCCTCCCTCCCCTTGATGGGCGAGGGCGAAGGTCCAGGACTCTGCGTCGGGAGGCGGGTGAAAGCGATGCTCGAATGCATGCCACCCTCGCGTGCCGGTGAGTTCGGCGGCCGTATGCGGCAGATCCCATCGGGCACGTCCGTCGCGGTCACGCACGAAGAAGAGCGCCCGTGCGACTAAATATGGGTACTCACCGGGTTGAATTCTCTCGCCCCGCCAGGATCCGCGAACGACGATGGCTTCCGCCGGTTGAGGATTGGTGATCACGTACCGCAAGATCGGGTGACAGGTGGGGGACGCCGCCAGGCGAACGACTGGAGATGTCGAGGTGCGAACCCACTCGACGCCCGGGTCGTGGACTCCCATCCATGCGGCGTGGATCCCATTCGATGGAATCGCGTCGTCGGGTGCCCAGGGTGGGAGCAAATTCTGGCCGACGTCCCGGTACAGAGGCCACGAGAGAAAAAAGGTCCACATGGCCACCAGCGAGGCGATCACTGGGGCCACGATTCGCGCGGCAGTTGGATGTTCGACATTCTGGTTCACGCGGCAGAGCCCTACGGGAACAGCGGAAGGCGGATCTCACGACCTTCCTGCATGCTTCGCCAAACTGCCTCGGTGAACTCCATGTAACGGACGCCATCCTCGAACGTAGTGAGGCGCACGGGCTGTTCGCCGCGGATGGCGGCCACGAAGTCCGCTTCGACTCGCCACTCACCACGTTCATGTGGTGGGATCTCTAGACGGGCAAGGCCTGCATCGCCTCGTCGCCCCATCCACAGTTGGCCGTCACGGAACACCAGCACGGCAAGATCCCCGTACAGCCACGTGCCGGCACCTTCTTGGAACGCGGTGACGGTACTCTGTTGGATGTGGAGTAGGGCGCCCCCGGCCAATTCCGCGAGGACGTCGAGGTGATCGGGGATGCGCACGGCGCCCAGCGAGCCGTCCTCACGCCGGCGATAGGGGACGAAGACGCGGCCCATGGCCATGACCCGAGTGGCCTCGCCAACCCAGCGCAAAATCATTTCGTAGACCACGCCGAGCATCTGGATGTTGAAGCCGTTGAGTGCAATGTCTTGGCGCCAGTGCAACGGCTGATCAGGGTCCAAGAACCCCCGCGGCTCACGGTGTTCGATGTAGCGGAGCGTGCCCAGCTGTCCCTCCGCGAGCAAGCGGCGAACCGTCAGATCCACGCCCAAGCTGAACGGCGAGGGAACGATTTGGGCCACCAAGTGAGGACGACGCCGTGCCGCCTCCCACATGGCTCGGGCCTCGGCGGCGTTCATGGCCATGCGGGCCTCGGTCAATACGTGCTTGCCGCATTCAAGCGCGGCGATTGTGATGGGCGCGTGAAGATATGGCCAGGTGCCGATCACGATCGCGTTGGTCTCCGGATCTTCCACCGCTTCGCGCCAGTGACGGTAAATCCGGGGGATCCCAAATTGTTCCGCGACGCGTCGCGAGGACGCCTCGGTTCGGTTAACAACGCCGACAATGCGGACCCCGGGCAATGCTTGCAACCCGGGGATGTGACGCAGACAGGTGTTGGCGCCGGCGCCGACGATGCCCACTCGGATGTCGAGATTCGAAGTGTTCATGGTGGCTTCGCTCATGTAAGTGCGGATTCCAGGCGTGCGGCCAAAATCTCGATTTCCTCTTTGGTCCGCTTCTCGGTAAAAGCGAGCAACAGCACGCGATCCATATCGCGGTAGTAGCGGCTCACAGGAAATCCTGCTGCGATGCCGTGATCCAGGAGGCGCCCCACGACCTCTGAAGCGTCGCGCGGCAACACCAGTGCGAACTCGTTGAAAAAGGGCCGCTCGAAGGCGCGCCGAACGCCAGGGATTCGGGTGAGTCGCTGCAGGGCATACGTCGCATTGGCGGCGCAGGTTCGTGCCAGCTCGACGAAGCCTTCACGGCCAAGGAGGCACAAGAAGATCAACGCCCGCAGGGCGCACAGCGCTTCGTTGGTGCAAATGTTGGACGTCGCCTTCTCGCGACGTATATGCTGCTCGCGGGCCTGGAGAGTCAGGACGAATCCTCGTCTGCCTCGCTTGTCCTGAGTGACCCCGACGACGCGCCCCGGCATTTGACGCACATGCGCTCGTCGCGTCGCCATGAAGCCGAGGTAGGGCCCGCCGAACGACAGCGGCAGCCCGAGGCTTTGTCCCTCGCCGGTGGCGATGTCCATGCCCATGTCGCCCGGGGGTTTCAACAGCGCCAACGAGATCGGATACACCGAGAGGATAGCCAGCGCTCCTGCGCGGTGGGCCGCGTCCGCCAGGTCGGAATAGTCGTCCACACATCCGAAAAAGTTCGGGTTTTGTAGGACCAACACGGCGGTGTGTTCGTCCAACCTGGAGCGTATGGCTTCGCGGTCAGTTCCGCCATTGCGCAGCGGGATTTCCTCGTACTCGATCTGCAGGTTCCGAGTATACGAACGCAGCATCGTCCGGTAGATCGGATTGACCCCTTCGTCCACGAGCACGCGCGGCCGCTCGGTGATCCGCAGCCCCATCATGACAGCTTCGAAGAGGGCAGTACCGCCGTCATAGAGCGAGGCATTGGCCACGTCCATTTGGGTCAGGCGGGCGATCATCGTTTGATACTCGAAGATGGCCTGTAAGGTGCCCTGCGAGGCCTCGGGCTGGTACGGCGTGTAGGCTGTGAAAAACTCGCCGCGGGAGGCCAGGGCGTCCACGGCGGATGGGATGAAATGGTCGTAGAACCCGCCGCCGCAGAAGTTGACCAACTGAGCAGAATTGCGCGCGGCGAGCGCCCGAATTTCGCGGAGCATCTCCATCTCCGAGAGGCCAGGGGGGAGTCGAAAGTCATCCGTCTGCCATTCGGCCGGAATGTCGGCAAAGAGGTCGTCTACGCTCCGGGCGCCCACCGCGCTCAGCATGCGCTGGATGTCATCCGAAGACGCTGAGGTGAAATTAGTCATGTCGATCCCTTTCTCGCCATGAATGTGCGTCATGATGACGCGGTCCGCTAGTCGTTGCAACGATGAACGAGGGAAGGCCCGGTGAGGTGGGTCGGGAGGGGCCGTGGAGACCGCGGGCATTTCGCGACATACGCGGCGGGATTGAGTTCGATGTTCCATCCTTGCGACCGAGATGCTGCGTGAGAATGCAACGGCCGCCGAATCGGTTTTGCGTATGGAGTCGGGACCACAGTGCCAGCGCTTTGGCCTCAGTTGAGCCAGTCCGCACTGGCTGCCCCTTCGCTCAGCCAGGGTGAACCACCAGCGCGCGTGAGCCCCGCGGCCGGTTACTTGACCTGGAGCCAGGGTTCTCCGGTGCCGGCAATGACCGCTTGGCCAAACGCAACCCCGCCGTCGTTGGGAGCAACTTTCTGGTGGGTCAGCACCCTGAACCCGCGGTGTTCTAACTCGTTCGACAAGCTCTCGTGGAGAAGACGGTTCATAAATACACCGCCGGACATTCCGACCGTCGTCATGCCGGTTTGCTCCCGTGCATGTTCTACCATGCGCAGCGCGGCTTGGACCATTGCGGCGTGGAACGTGCGTGCAATATCCGGAACGCGGTCGAGGAGCCGAGGCACCGCGTAGAGCCAACGAAACAGCGGTGACCAGTCCACCCACAGAAATTCCCCCTCGAGTTCCGCGGACCAAAACGTACGGGCGAGCGACTCGTCCGCCCAACCCGGCCGTGCGCGGGCCTCCAAGCGTACGGCGGTCTGTCCCTCATATGTGACGGTTTCCGGCGCCAGGTGCAGCGCTGCGGCAACGGAGTCAAAGACGCGACCCGCTGCATGCGTCGCGAACACGTTCCACGATCGTTGAACTTGGGCTTGCCAGATCTCGGCGGTGCGTTCGGGAATTCCAAGGCGGCGTGCGATCGCTTCCAGCGAATCCACCTTTAACACGAGCCACCGCGCAAAGATCTGTCGTACGGGCTCGCGCACGGCCGCGTCCCCGCCGAGAAGCGGTGCAGGTCGGAACGACGCCAGGCGGCGCGCATGGGCGAAGTTAGGAAGGAGGAACAACTCCGCGCCCCAGATCGTTCCATCGGGCCCCAAGCCGGTGCCATCCCAAGCTAACACCAGGCCCGACTCGCACCCATGCTCGGCGAGCACCGCCACGGCGTGTGCATGGTGGTGCTGAATGCGCACGACCGACCCATGATGCTTCAATGCCAGTTCCTCGCCCAGGCGAGTGGAGTGGTAGTCCGGATGCAGATCCACGGCCACCACCGAAGGGTGGATGCGAAGAAAGTCCGGTAGTGAAGTTGCAACTTTGCGCAAGTGCGCCACAGCTTCGGGCGCTTCGAGGTCCCCGATGTGGGGCGACATCCAAACGCAGTTGCCCTCGGCCACCGCGACCGTGTTCTTCAGCTCGGCACCCATAGCCAGTACCGATCGTTGGAGCGGCCGATGCAACCGAACAGGCTCGGGCGCCCACCCGCGGGCACGCCGCCAGACCTGCAAGGTTCCAGATCGCGGGGTGGCCAGAGAGTCGTCAGCGCGAAATTGGATCTCCCGGTTGTGGAGCAACAACAGATCCGCCACATCGCGCAACGCGGTAAGAGCTTCTTCGTTGGACAAACAGATCGGCGCACCACTTCGGTTGCCGCTGGTCATGACCAGTAAGTCGAATGGAGGAACGGGGTCGTCACGGAGAGGCATCCCTAGCAACAGTTGCAGTGGCGTGGCGGGCAACATGATGCCGATGGTGCCCGTGTCAGGTGAAAGCCATTCCACCAGCCGTTGGCCAAGCGGCGTTGGGTCTAGGATGACAATCGGGGTTACGGGCGGTCCGAGGGCGTCGCGGAGTTCGTCCGGGACCACGACGTACCGAAGGAGGGTGTCCAAGTCGCGCGCCATGACGGCGAGGGGTTTCGAGGGGCGGCGCTTGCGCTCGCGGAGCCGGCGGACCGCATCGGGCTGGGTCGCGTCCACCGCCAGTAGAAACCCGCCCATGCCCCGCAGTGCGACAATGCGACCCGCTGCCAAGGCGGCCCGCGCAACGCGAATCGGTTCGCCCGACACCGGTTGGCCGTCGGATGTGACCAGCTGCAGACGTGGGCCGCAGATCGGGCATGCGATGCTCTCCGCGTGAAATCGCCGGTCGCTCGGATCCTCGTATTCGCGTTGACACGCGGCACAGAGAGGAAACACGCGCATGGTGGTGCGCACACGATCGTACGGCATGGACTCGATCACGGTGTAGCGAGGTCCGCAGTCGCAGCACGTGGTGAAGGGATACCCATACCGGCGGTTGGAGGGATCCAGGACTTCTACACGGCACGCGTCGCACATCGCCATGTCCGGTGGAATCCCAGGTCGCGCGGTGGGATCCTCCCCGCCATACCGAATGTGGAAAGGTCCGTGTGCTCCGGGGGGAATCCGCATGAGCTCCACGGTGCGGATCGAGTCCACTCGAGCACGCGGCGGGAGGCGCGACGGCAACTCGTCCAAAAACCGCTGCACCAGCTCCTCGGGTCCTTCGAGTGCCAACCGCACGGTGCCCGTGCGGTTCTGCACCCACCCGCCCAGCCCTGCGGCCGTGGCCAGGCGGTGGAGCGCGGGACGGAACCCCACGCCCTGGACGATCCCAGTGAGGTCAACGACATGACGGATCCAACACGACACACTTACAGCCTACGTCAGAAGCGGCGCGGCTGCGACCCAGGATAGCGGTAGGATCCCTGGAGCGGGAAGACGTCTTTGAGGTGCCGAACCTCGGGACGGGCACCGTCGGGAGTGCCGATGACCTCCACGACATCGAAGCGAATGAACTGTGGCGGGTGGCGGGGAAAACGGCGTTGTATATAACGAAGTGCGGCGCGCGAAAGGTAACGGCGCTTGGCGCTGTCTACCGCTGCTGCAGGCCGACCGAAGGTTTCGCTGGCGCGGGTTTTGACTTCCAGGAACACCAGCGTGTCGCCTTCCCATCCAACCAAGTCCAGTTCGTCTCGACGGCCCACGCGTACGCGTCGGCCAATGATACGCATTCCCGCGCGCCGCAGTTCGGCTTCAGCGATTCGTTCGCCCCACTCGCCAGGTCGGAGCATTTCGGCGCCCGTTGCCCCGAGCCATCGCAGGAGTGCCTGCCACACGGACCGCGCGTTCACACGGAGAATTATACGACCCTGCGGGGTAGGGCAGCGAGCAACAAAGTTGCTTGGCTTCTGGCCACAGGTAGCTAAGCGCGCGAATGTCTTCCACGAGTTACGGGGCCGAACGAACCCATGGCGCAGGTCGCGACTGGCGTTACCGAGGTCGAAAGCGCTGACACTATCCAACCTTTGGACGGGACACCCGTGAACTTCTCCAAACCTTGGACACTTTGCGGCCTGCGGCGTCCAATCCTTTCGGAGGGCGCGTCGGTCAGCCTCCTGTTCTTCTTCGTGGCAGTCTTTCTTTCTTCCTGCGCACGGGCGAGGGCCGGCGGCCCGACACTAGGAACCTTCCCTAGCTCCCACAGTGGGTCCGCCGCACGCCAACCCGTGCGCTCAGCGACTCGGTTCGTCCTCGCTTCCATCCGGGTTCGTCCCAATCCTCTTCGCCGCCCCCTGCAGCATGAACACTACCGAGGAGCGTGTCGCATCCGTTGGGTCAAGCCGCTCATTGGGCTCAGATTAGACTTGCGCTGACGCCCCAGTGGGTCGAACTGTCGCCGCGTGCCGATACTCCTCTTCCTCGCTCAACACGTAGTACGGCGCCTTGGCCAAATCCGCGCCACCGCCACGATCGATTTCGGATGCCTCTTCCGCCACGCAACCCGGTCCTACAGCACGCACACGGGCCGATTCGGTACATACCGCCGGCTCCAACATACGCACAAGGAGACACACCTACGGAGAAGGTAGCAGGTTCGACTCATGCAAACGGTAGTATCATTGGGCGAAGCCGCAGGCGCTGGGCGGCCAGTGAACCCCAATGACATCGGTCATCCTACGCCGGAGGACCTTCGCAGCTGACTCCGAGACGCCGTCGAGGGTGTCCGACACGTTCATGGAACCATATTTACGTCGCGAACGGCGGCGACGAGACCTTTGGGCGCGTTCGGCGCGGAGCCCGGAAACTGGACCTCCATGGAACCCGAGCGGATCACGGCCGACGAGGTTCTCGCGGGCCCAAGGGGCAGGTGAAACGAAAACTGATCGGCCAGCCAATCGTGGGGTTGCAACCCAGCAGTATTTTTGCGATAGTTGCAAAACTCGCTTGTTCCAGCTGCGGCGGGCGCGAGTGGGGTCAAATTGGAGCGAATGCAAAAGGTTCAACCAAGGTCCTGGAAGTTTGTGGCGCGCGATCCAGGGGCGCGGGTCGTCCTACGGGATAGTCGCGCCGTGGGCGTGTGGTGGGCATGGGTGCTGCTCGCGGTTCTGTTGCCGTTGGCTCGTGGCGCTGACTCAGGCGCAGTGGGCGGTGCGACGAACGAGGAAGAGGAATGGAACTTGTACGCCCGGCTGCAGCCCGTGCCGCTGACGGGGAAGTTCGAGGACCCAGAGTACAACATTTGGTGCGGCTCAGCCATTCGGGGAGAGGACGGACGGTACCATCTGTTTTATTCGCGTTGGCCTCGGCGGCTGGGACATCAGGCCTGGGTGACTCACTCCGAAGTGGCCCGGGCCGTCAGTGATTCTCCGTTTGGTCCGTGGAAACATCAGGAGGTCGTGTTGCCAGCTCGTGGCACGAATTTCTGGGATGGCTCGTGCACGCACAACCCGACCGTGGTGCGGATCGGCGGGCGCTACTACCTTTACTACATGGGGAACTATGGCGACGGAGTGGTGGGGCGATCGTTGAATTGGACGCATCGAAATCGGCAACGGATTGGCGTAGCCGTTGCGGATTCTCCCGAGGGTCCGTGGCAACGGTTCGACCGGCCGATTCTGGATGTCACGGACCGACCCGACGCGCCGGATGCGCTGATGGTGTCCAACCCGAGCGTCACAGAGCGTCCGACGGGTGGCGTGCTCATGGTGTACAAGGCGGTGGGATTGGAGCGGCCGTTGCCGTTCGGCGGGCCGGTCGTGCACTTGGTCGCCACGGCGGAGAGTCCGCTGGGTCCGTTCACGAAGACCTACCGAAAAGTGTTCGGGGCGCCCGGGGTGATGTTTGCGGCCGAGGACCCCTTCATTTGGTGGGACGGCCGGCGATATCGGGCGATCGTGAAGGACAACGCCGGCCATTTCACGAAACAAGGCTATTCGCTGGCGTTGTGGGAGTCGGACGATGGGTTGGAATGGCGCTTGGCAAAGTACCCGCTGGTTGCGAAGCCGGAGGTCGTTTGGGCGGACGGACGACGCCAAACGTTGACGGCGTTGGAGCGACCGCAGCTACTTTTCTCACAGGGCCGTCCGATCGCGTTGTTGTGTGCGGCCGCCGAGACTCGCGACCGTACTGGAAGCTTTAATATCCAGATTCCGATTGCCCCGGTGCCCCGCGGTGTGAAGAACCAGATAGATCGCGGCGAAGTCGCTCCATGAACCGCGGCAGTGTTCCTGCTTGGGTGGCGCTTGGGCTTTGGGTGGCGGTGTGCACGCAGGCCGCGCCGCCCTCGCCGACTTCCCAGTGGGCGCTGGTGTGGGCGGATGAATTCGATGGCTCGGAGGCGGATTTGGATCGCCGGTGGGAATCGCAAAACGGGCCCAGCACCCATATCCTCTGCAGCCGCTGGCGGGAGAATGTCTCGGTTTCGAATGGCCTGCTTCGCCTCGTGGCGCGAAAAGAACGCCGAGGCGGTCAGGATTGGGCCGCAGGATCCATTTGGACCCGCGAGAAGTTTTTGTACGGGTACTTCGAATGCCGGTACCGTTACGCTGGGGCCACGGGTTTGAACAACTCGTTTTGGCTGATGCCCGTGCGCGGCGAGGACATCGTCACGGGCAAATTCTTTGAGATCGACATCAACGAAGGTCACTACCCCAACCGCATCAACACGAATATCCACAACCATTCGGATATCATAGAGACCAACGGGCGCCGGCGACATCCAAGTTGGCCCCGTTCCTGGACGATTCCCGACGCAGATTTTTCCAAGGAGTTTCAAGTGTTTGGGCTGTTGTGGAACGAGCGCGAATTGGTCTTTTTCCATAACGGGAAAGAGCTCCGTCGAGAGCCCAATCGCATTTGTCATAGTCCTGCCCGAGTGTGGCTAAGTTTGGCCGTGATCTCATGGGCCGGGCCGGTCACGGAAGCCAGCCACAATCAGGCGATGGAAGTGGATTATGTGCGCATTTACCGGATCCAGACTGGGAGCCGTGCAGATTGATATTGCGTGCGACTGTGCACGGGGGCGAAATTGTGTGTAGAGAGCGCCACGCAAAGAGACGAGTAGACTGATGGGGCATTCACTGGAGGCCGTGGATCATTCAGCGAGGGACGCAGCAGAGGTTATGGCGATGATACGGCGGATCATTGGCAGTGGTGTGTGGGTAGCGCTGAATCTCCTTACGAGCACCGCGTGGGTGGATGAAGTCCCGGCCTCTTATGAAGTGGTGTGGGACAGCCCGAGCGAGAACCCACGGGGGTCCATGCCCCTGGGCAACGGCAACGTAGGGCTCAATGTATGGGCCTTGCGCAATGGAGCCGTGCATCTGTTGATCAGCAAGACGGACGCCTGGGACGAGAACGCGCGCTTGGTGAAGGTGGGGCAAGTCGTGGTTCGATTTCCGCCGGAATGTTTTGCTCGGGCCTTCCGCCAGCAACTCGACGTGCGTACAGCGACGGTCCGAATTGCGACGGAATACGAGGGCCGTCCCACAGAGATCCGCATTTGGGTAGATGCGTTACATCCCGTCATTCACGTGGATGCGGAAATCCCTGCCACGGCCACAATCGAACTGTGGCGAACGAATCGCAGCCCGATCGCGTTGCAGTGTAGTGACATCCTCCATCGAGCGCCCGCCGCGTATGCTGAACCGCAATGGGCGGAACCCGATACAATCTGTACGGGATGGACAGACCGCATTGGTTGGTTCCACCACAACGCGCGATCGCTCGGGTTCGAGCTGACGCGCATACAACAGGGCCTGACTGGCTTTCCGCAAGAAGATCCGCTCCTTCACCGGACCTTCGGTGCGATCGTTACGGCTCAGTCTGGGCAGCGGTTGGATGACGCGCGCTTACAATCGCGCCACGGCTTTCAGATCCATGTCCTGACGCTTCAACCCGCGTCACCGGCGCAGTGGGTCGCGGCGATGAACGATGTGATCCGGGACGACGCTCGGTCGGACTATACGGCCCACACAAACTGGTGGGCAGAGTTCTGGTCCCGTAGTTGGATCCACGCCCGTCGCAGTCGGGGCACGGCCTCCCTAAGCATCCTGGACAATGGTCTTCCTTTTCAAGTCGGGCGGGATCAAAAGGGTGAAAACCGTTTTGCGGGCGAACTGCGGGAGGTCCGCATCCAAACCAACACCGCGGGGCGCTTGGTCATCGAGGCCCGTGCGCGGCCAGCGGCGCGAGAGACGGGCAGGATCGTGGACAAAATCACTCCGGGCGGGCGAGATGGCTTTCTCCTGGATGCCTATCCCGGGAACTCGCTACGACTCATTGCGGGCGGCCATGTATGGGTGACCAACGGCGTGTTGCCGGCCAACCGTTGGGCACAAATTCGGGTGGAGGGCAACGACTGGGGTTGGCGCGTGGAGTTGAACGGGCAAGTCCTGGTTGAGTTGGACGGGGCCCACGTTGCCGACGACGCGGCGCTGATCAGTCACCGGTATGCCCTGCAAAGGTTCATTACGGCGTGTGCAGGTCGGGGGGCCTATCCGATCAAATTCAATGGATCCATTTTTACGGTCGCTCCGGACCAGAATCGCGATCACGATTTTCGCCGATGGGGTCCTGGGTATTGGTGGCAAAACACGCGGCTGCCTTATTACCCCATGTGTGCGGCGGGAGATGTGGATCTGATGCGTCCCCTCTTCCGGATGTATGCCGAGGAGCTGGTGCCGTTGTGTCGCTACCGAACACGGCTGTACTGCGGGCACGAGGGTATTTTTTATCCGGAGTGCATCTATTTCTGGGGGGCGATCTTCCCTGAGGTGTATGGTTGGACGCCGTTCGAACAGCGGGCAGACAAACTTCAAGAGTCCGGTTATCACAAGTGGGAGTGGGTGGGAGGACTGGAGCTGGCCTGGCTATTGCTGGACTACTACGACTACACATTGGATCGGGACTATTTTCAGCGCGTCGTATGGCCCGTGGCGCGAGAGGTTCTTTCGTTCTTCGATCAGCACTATCCCGACGGCCCTGATGGCCGGATGCGGATGCACCCGGCCCAGGCATGCGAAACGTGGTGGGACTGCACAAACCCGATGCCGGAACTGGCTGGGTGCATCGCGGTGTCCGAGCGCCTGCTGGGAATGCCGGAGTTGAGCAGTGCGGATCGCCAGTTTCTATCGCGGTTCCGGGCGCGGTTGCCTCCATTGCCGGTCCGGCAAGTGAATGGAGAGACCGCGTTGGCTCCCGCCGCGGAGTTTGCCAACAAGCGGAACATCGAGAATCCGGAACTGTACGCAGTGTTTCCGTTCCGACTCATCGCTATCGGCCGACCGAACACCGAATGGGGATGGGCCGCGTTGCGGCATCGTTGGGACCGTGGACACTCCGGTTGGCGCCAAGACGACATCTTCATGGCCTATCTAGGCTTAGCGGAGGATGCACGGCGGAACTTGGTCGCGCGCGCTCGCCATCACGATCCGCAAGAACGTTTCCCTGCATTTTGGGGCCCGAACTATGACTGGACCCCCGACCAATGCCATGGGGGTGTGCTGATGAAGGCATTTCAGTCCATGTTGCTACAAACCGATGGACGCCGAATCTACCTGCTTCCAGCATGGCCAGCAGACTGGGACGCCGACTTCAAGCTTCACGCGCCTTACCGCACAGTGGTCGAGGGTAAAGTTCGAAACGGACGGTTGACCGATCTTCGGGTCACGCCACCGGAACGCCGAGCGGACATCGTCATTTGGCCTGAAGTCGTCGGGAGTGGACGGTCGGCGACGCCTTGAAGAATCGGTTCGAAACGCGGAACAGCGCGCCCACGCATCGCAGGGGGCTGGGACTGTGGAACCATTCCGAGGCGGGGCGCGACGGTGCGCGAGACGCCAGTGAACTACGTGCGCATGGGTGGCGGCCTTAGGGGCCTGCTTTGAAATGGGTTCTCCTGTGGGGCGAATTCGAGAGTGGCCCGGGATGTCGTGCAGGATCGGACTCGAGGCGAGCATGGGGACCGCGTGGCCTGCCGATGCGGTCGTTTGTAGAATCAGTAGGTGTACACGCTGCCGCCGATGAATTCCCGGATAATCGAATTGGCGGGGATGCACGAGTCGTCGTGGACCTCGCGCAAAGGTTCCAACCACTCGGCTAGACGTTTGGCCCGCAGGTAGGCATCCTGCCGTCGGGGGTCGTCGCGGCAAAGCTTCATGGCTTCGGGCAGGAACGTGATGACACGCGGCTTGAGAATCGACAACTCGTGGGGCAACGCGCTGTTGAGGATGTAATCCGCGGTGTTGATGTAGGGGATGATGTACTTGAGCTCACTGGTTCGCACGTAGTGCCAATGGGTGATGGTCTGAACTGGCGCGTGGTTCCGTTGCCGGGCATCGCGGACCATGCGGCGCATCATCCGCAGGTCGGCCCAGCGCAAAAACACGCCATACCCGTTGCGAACTTGCTCGAGGGTTTCGATGTACAGACGAAACTTCTGATGGTCGGGTACTGCGGCCGTGAGCGGCCCGTAAAGTCCATGCAGGCTGTCGACGAGGAGAATCTCGTCCTTGCCCAGTTGCATAGGATGGACATCCAAGGTCCGCCGCCCGGTCTGGAAGTCATAGTGCGGGGTGCGAATGGGCCGCCCTTCCAGCAGCGCAGCCAGGTCGCGGTTGATTCGCTCGATGTCTAAGGCGTTGGGAGTTTCGTAGTCGTAGTCACCGTACTCGTCGCGGGGGTGGTTTTCTAGGTCAAAAAAGTAGTGGTCGAGATTGATCGGCACTAGGCGAAGCCCGAGCTCCCGCAGGTATTCCGACAGCCGCATCGTCGTGGTCGTTTTCCCCGACGACGAGGGGCCTGCAATGATGACCAGTCGTACGGTCCCTTGCCGTTCGCGGATTCGCTCGGCCGCTACGCGAAGATCTCGGTCGAAGCGAGCCTCCGCCTCGCGGACCAGTTCCGGGAAGCGACCCGACTCGACCCACTCGTTGAGGTGGTCGATGGTGTCGCACCGGTGGTCAAGGTTCCAGAGGAGAACCTCATAAATGATCCGGTACGGGATGTTATCGGTGGCTTCAACCCGCCTTGCTCGTGCGTCACGAAGCCGTGCCCGCTCGTGCCGATAGATGATGTATGCGCGGGCGACCTCGGGGTAACCGGAGTCCATGAGGATACGCTCGACGATGTCTTGGATGTCCTCGACGGTAGGCGGCGTGGAGCCGTAGGCCTGAACCAGCCAGGCTTCCACCTTTTCGGCGAGTCGTTCGGCCTCCTCGCGGCTGCCTTGGCGCAGAGATGCGAACGCTTTGAGAATCGCGACGACGATTCGCTCGCGATCGTAGGGCACCGCCGTGCCGTCCCGCTTGATGACAGTTCGGGGGGCGGTCGGTGGATGATCCGGCGGCATGGTTAGTACAGGGTCTCTGCAAATCCCTCGAGCTTCTTGATCCGGCTCGGATGCCGAAGCTTCCGCAGCGCCTTGGCCTCGATTTGGCGGATCCGCTCACGGGTTACTTTGAAGCGGCGTCCCACTTCCTCCAAGGTCCGGGAGTAACCGTCCACGAGGCCGAACCGAAGCTTCAATACCTCTTGTTCGCGTTCCGTCAGCGTTTGAAGCACCTCGCGCAATCGCTCCTTGAGCATGGACTGCCCGGCGGCATCCGCGGGATCCTCCACGCTCGTATCCGCGATGAAATCGCCGAAGGTCGTATCATCGCTGTCGCCAACTGGGTTGTGGAGGGAAATGGGCTGCTGTGCCATTTTGAGAATGCTCCGCACCCTCTCCACGGGCATGTTCATCTCCTCGGCGAGTTCCTCCGTGGTGGGTTCGCGCCCGAACTCTTGCTGCAACTGCTTCTGCACACGCATCAGCTTGTTGATCGTTTCGATCATGTGCACCGGGATGCGGATTATGCGGGCCTGGTCGGCAATGGAACGTGTGATGGCTTGGCGAATCCACCACGTGGCGTAGGTGCTGAATTTGTAGCCGCGCCGCCACTCGAATTTTTCGACCGCTTTCATCAATCCCATGTTGCCTTCTTGGATGAGATCCAAGAACGACAGACCACGGTTGGTGTACTTCTTGGCAATGCTGATGACCAGCCGCAGGTTGGCTTCTACCATATCCGACTTGGCTCGCAGGGCCTTGCGCATCCACGACTTGAGCTCTTGATAGCGCGCTTCGAACTCTCCAACGGGCACCAAAGCATCGCGGGCGATTTCCGTCAGTTTTTGCTCCGCCTCCGCACGCCGAGCGGCCGCCGCTCGACCGGTCAAGCCATCCCGGCCGTCGTAGGCGCGACGGGCCATTCGGAACTGCTGGTAGACCTCGTCCGCGATGGCCATGCTGTCCTCGATCGCTTTTTGCTTGAAGCAGAGCTTCTCCAATAGATCCGACATCTGCCGGCGAGCCTGCTCGAATGCTTTCCGGCGCTGTTCGTACGCGGGCCGCTTCGGATCCGTTCGTTGCCACGCGTCGAACCGCTCCAAGGCCACCTTGTGGGCGCGTCGAATTTCGGAGCAGAGCCGCGGCAGCGATTTCAGGTACTTGTCCCGTCTGGGCGCCAGCTTGTCGTTCACCACTCGGTCGAACCGTTCGCGGGAGCTCAAGAGCCGTTCCGCGATGCCGAGAAAAGCTCGAACGGCAAAGCCGAACGCGAGGAAACACTTCCGCGCCTGGAGCTCGGACTCCTCGATCCGCTTGGAAATTTCCACCTCCTGTTCGCGCGTGAGCAACGGCACCTGGCCCATCTGCTTGAGGTACATGCGGACTGGATCGTCGAGGACGTCCACCTTTTCAGCGCTGCGCGCACGGGTTTCCTCGATCTGCGACTTGTATTTGTCCACCTCCGCCGCGTCGATGATATCGATGTCCATCCCCCGCAGCATGATCAGAATGCTGTCGAGCTCGGCGGGACTGATGCAGCTTTCGGGCAACGCGTCGTTAATGTCGTCGTAGGTCAAGTATCCTTGCTCGCTAGCCAACGCGATCAACTCGCGCAATTTGAGATTGCGAGTTTCGCGGTCCATCCGTCCGACTTGCGAGGATGCGGTGCTGTTGCGGATATCGGCGGAGGTTGGCCGCGGGCGGTCGGCATTCAGGGCCGCCTCCGAATTTGGTGCGGGTGCCGCCGGCGTGGGTTCCGGCGCGGGGGCCGGCGGCTCGCGATGCGCCGCGCGCGCTGGGACGCGCGCCTTCGATCGCGCCGCGGCGGAAGTGGTGCGTTTCGATGTACGAGTACGCTTCGACTGCTTTTCGCGTTTCGCCTTGGTCGCCATGCGTGGATCTACCTCAATGGGTTACAGGTTACTAGGCCATAAAGACCCATTATACCGTGCGCGTCAATATACCGATGGCGGTCATGGGTGTCAAATGAACTTGCGAACGCGTTCCACGCGACGCGGGAACTTGACCTTCGTGCCCAGAGTTTTCGGACAGTGGCCGATCCAATGCGACCGCGGGTTCGTCGCGGCGAATCATTCGGAGCACTCGACACGTCGGTCTGTCGTGGTGTTGAAGGCTTTGTCGAAGCCGGGCGGGTACGGGCTGGCGTGGCATCGGAGCCGGATTCCGTCGAAGTTCGCCATCTTCCTGAGACTTGTTCCAGCTGGACGCATTCGAAGCGTCGTGCGATCGAGTGCCCGAACGCGGGAGTGTGGAGCAACTTTGTGGCGAGGCTGAGGGTTGGTTGCTTCGCAGGTGCTGTGGGTGAATGTGCGGACTAAGTCACCGCTTGCGCGAGTCGTCCAATCCACTCGTGCCGCCGGATACCGCGTCGGCTTCGCAGCTGGGTCCTTGGCTCGGTGGGTCGTATGCACACCAGGGGTCTTCCGCAAAAACGTCCCCGGTCAAGGCGTAGGCCCGGGAGCGCGATCCACCACATTCGTTGCGAAACTCGCAACGTCCACAGCGGCCGCGGAGGCGATTGGGATCGCGTAAGGACCGAAACAGCTCCGAATTACGGTAGATCGTGGCTAATGGCGTTGTCCGCACATTGCCGGCGGAGATTGGCAGGAACCCGCTCGGGTATACCTCTCCGACATGATCGATGAAGCAAAATCCCTTGCCGGCGTTCACCGGCCAGGGGGAGAGGCCGACACGCGACCCGTGAGGCCGGGGGGACGTCGAGGCTGGAGTGGGGTGCTGGCGGATGTAACGGCGATAGTGCGGGGCTTCGGTAATCTTGATCAGAAACGGCGCGCTCATGGATTGGGCGTATAGGAAGGCGAACATCTCTTCCACCTGGTGGGCCGTGAGACCTTCGAGTTGGGCGCCACGACCGGTGGGTACGAGCAGAAAAACTTCCCAGAACACCGCTCCCAGATCCCGCACCAACCGTGCGATCTCCGGCAGGTCGTCGTAGGTGCGGGCGCAGACCACGGTATTGATCTGAACCGGCAAACCCAGGTCATGCGCCCACGCCACGGCGCGCATGGCAAGGTCAAAGCATCCGGGCACCCCTCGCAAGCCGTCATGAATCTCGGGGCGACTGCCGTCGAGGCTAAGGGCGATTTGGTCCACGCCGGCCTCCGCAATGGACTGTATACGGTCGCCGGTCAAGCGCGGGGTCTCGGCCGGGATCGTGCCGACCCGAAGTCCCAAGCCCTTGGCGTGGCGGATCAGCAGTTCGAGGTCGTCGCGCTGAAGCGGATCGCCGCCCGTGAAAATCACCACGCGCGTGCCCATGTCTGCAATGGCGGCGATCAGCGATCGGCCTTCCTCCGTGCTCAGTTCTCGCGGGTCGCGTCGGTCCTCTGCGGCGGCGCGGCAGTGGTGGCACACCAGGGCGCAGGCGCGAGTGACTTCCCAAATCGCGAGGAACGGCGCCTGATCGAAATGCGCTACGCGATCCATCACGCCGGGGCCCGGCAGTGAATCGGCTGGGGGGCGGTTGGGTCGGGTCGAATCACTGTTCATCGGGCGTCCACCTTGTAGCCGAAGTAGGACAACACCAGTTGAGCGGTTGCGCGGGCGTATCGGACACAGTCAGCCAAACCGATGCCGCGAAACGCGCTGCCGGTGAGAAAGATCCCGGGGTGGGATGACAGAAGCCGCTCGATCCGGCCGATGCGATCCAGGTGGCCGACGTTCATCTGCGGGTGGGCACCCGGCCACGAATAGATCCAGACTCGGCGCGGCCGGGCATAGAGGCCCAGCATCCGACGCAACTCAGCAAGCGTGCAATTGAGCAAATCCGTAGGATCGCGCCGAGCCAACTCTTCTTGGAAAGGACCCCCGATAAATGCACGGAGCAGATGCCAGCCGGTCGGGGCGCGATCATCGAACTTTGCGGAACTCCAAGTGAGTGCCAACAGCTGAGCCCGTTCCGTCAGAGCGACCACAACTCCCACCGGTCGGCGGCGTAAAAGTTCCGGGATGTCTTCATCCTGGAAGGCCAAGGCGACGACGACGGACGAAGAGACTGGGAATCGTCCGAGCTCAGTGGCAACCTCGCGCGACCACGTCGCGACCAACTTCGCCGCCACGTGTGCGGGCACGGCGAGTACGACCGCATCGGCAGTCCAGGCCTGGCCATTTGCGATGATCTGCCAACGGCCGTTCTGAGGGGCAAGGGACTCCACGCGGCTGCTCAACCGAAGATCGGGCCCGAGTCTTTGTGCAAGGCGCTCAGGTAGTATCGCCATGCCGGGACGAAGGGTGCTGAACACCGACGCAGGCGCGCTGGAATTTCCGTCTCTGCGGTGGCGTCGGGCCACCTGGAGCCCCCGCATCAAACTCCGGTATCGTCGTTCGAGTTCGACGAGCTGAGGGAGAATCATGCGTGCGCTCATTTGGTACGGGTCTCCAGCGTAAATCGCGCTCAGGATGGGCCCCGCCATTCGTTCGACCACTTCCCGCCCAAGCCGGCGAGATAGAAAAGCTCCCACGCTTTCGTCGGAGTCGGACGAGCTGGCCGGAAGGACCAGGTCGAGCGCCATCCGGGCTTTCGCGAAGGGACTGAGCAGCGGCGTGGTGAGAAAGGGCCGGATGCGAGTCGGAATTCCCATTCGAAACCCTCGAGGGAGGGGCCAAAGGCGCCCACGAAACCAAACTCGGGTTTCATAGTGATCGTCGTTGGAACTAATGACCTGGTCGCCGAGGCCGATTGCGTGGCATAACTGGATGGCGTCCGGTTTCTGGTTGAAAAAGGAATCGGGGCCAGCTTCGACAACAAATCCATCGCATTGAACTGTTTGCACCTTTCCACCGGGCCGCGGGGCCTCTTCGAACACTGTCACTTGCAGGTTCGGATCCGTTGCGAGGGTGCGCAGGTAATATGCCGTGGCTAGACCGGAGATGCCTGCCCCTACGACGACCACGCGGATAGGGCCCGCGCCAGGTGGTGAGCTTCCAATGTTGGGTGCCAGGTTCACGATTCGCGTCAAATTACTTCGGCTTGGCAAACTTGCCAACCAGAAGTCCGACTCGGAACGGACACAACTGCCGCTACTCCTAAGTTCGCGGTCATGGGAACCGTTACGCCTCTGAGGCGGTCCACGAATGGCCTTCGTCTGGGTTTCGACGCCACCTCCCAAAACAACGTAGGGCCCACCGATTATCGCCTACGGAACGGCCGAGCCGCCACCCACCCATCGTGCTCGACTTCATGGGCCGGACTTGGGGGCATGGGGGGCGTTTTAGCGACCCCTTGGGAGACTCTAATACGCCGCCCTCTCCATGGGCCGTGCTAAAGGGGCGCCTCATTGCGCTCATGGCTTGCCCCCGCTCCGGGAATTGCATAGAGTCACCCCGTCGGACGGTACTGATGAGAGGATGGTCTTCCATGAGAGGTTGGCCTCTTCGATGGGTGTGGGCATTCATCGTGGGGTTCACTTGGGTGGAATGGGCGGATGCAGCCGACCCATTGACCCGCAAGGAGATCCGAATCCCGGATCTACCGGGTTACCGGACCTTGAAATGCGATTTTCATTTGCACACCGTGTTTTCCGATGGTCTGGTATGGCCAACGTGGCGGGTGGAGGAGGCTTGGCGAGACGGGTTGGATGCGATCGCACTGACCGACCATATCGAGTACCAGCCTAAGACGAACGACATCCCCAGCAACCTTCAGCGGCCCGTCGACATTGCGGAAGGGACTGCTCGCGCGCGGGGAATCATTCTGCTCCGGGGCGCGGAGATCACTAAACATGCGGTCACAGGGCACTTCAACGCCATCTTCCTGACCAACATCCCGGCGGTCGCAGACTCGGACGTTCTGGAGTCGCTTCGTCGTGCTCGGTCCCAGGGAGCCTTCATTTTTTGGAACCATCCCGGTTGGAACGTCCCGACCAACGAGCCGATTTTACGTCCGCACATCCGGACTGCAATGGCGGAGGGTTTGTTGGATGGGATCGAGCTGGCCAATGATACGACGGTCTATACGGGTGTGTGGGATTGGGTGGTGTCCGAAGGGCCGCGGACGTGGCTCGGCAACTCGGACGCGCACGCCCCGGTCGATCCACCCTTGCCCCAGCACGCGGGCCACCGCACGATGACGCTGGTGTTAGCTCGGGAGCGCTCCGAGGCCGGCATCCGCGAGGCGCTGTTTGCAGGCCGGACGGTGGCGTGGATTCGGAGCGAACTATTCGGCCGCGAGGAGTGGTTAGGTCCGTTGGTTCGGGCGTGCATTGTGCAACATCCGGTTCATCAGAGCGACGCGAAGAATGTCCAGTTTCATTTGGAAAATGTCAGCGACATTCCTTGGACGTTACGGCGGCTCGAGGGGCCAGGACCGGCCGAGATCCTCATTCCTGCGGGGCAAACCGTCAGCGTGCGCGTGCCTGTGGCGACGGGGCAATCGGCCACCCTGGTCTACGAGGTCCGTAACGCATGGGTTGGTCCAGGAAAGTTCGTTCGGATTGAATGGATGATTTCCAGGGCGCCTTGACCGCCGGGTGGAAAGGAGCAAGGTCAACAGGATGAACTATCGGGCGTGCGGACTCATCGCACTGTGGGCGTTCGCCGTGCACGGCGAGACTCCGATCTGTATCTCGGGTATTTATCCGCAGTTGGCGGTATTCAACCAAGGTGGCGAATGTGGCATCGGGGCGGTCGTGCCCTGGGCAGGAAGGCTGTGGTGGATCACCTATCCACCACACCAGACCCGAGGAAGCGACGATGGGTTGTATTCGGTGGACGAATCGTTGCAGCTGGTGCGTCACCCGGAGAGCGTCGGCGGCACCCACGCCGCGCGATTAATTCATCGGGAAACACGGCAGCTTCTGATTGGCCCTTATGTGATCTCTGAGGAGGGTCGGATCCGCGCGTTGGATGTGAAGAAAATCCCTGGGCGGTACACGGCATGGGCGCGGCATCTGACCGACCCAGCTCGAAAGGTGCTGTTGTACGACATGGAGGGGGCCGTGTGGGAGATAGACCTCGCCACGCTTGAGGGGCGTCGCCTGTTTGTCAAGCCGGTACCAGGTTGGCATGGCAAAGGCGCGTGGACAGGTCAAGGTGTGTTCGTGATCGCCAACAACGGCGAGTTTAGCGCGGGCCGAACACCGCGCGACGACGAGTTTCTATGCGCGTTGCCGCCGAAATCGCCCGAAGATGCAGGCATCCTGGCCGAATGGAATGGGCAGAGTTGGCGCGCGATCTTACGACGGCAGTTCACGGACGTCAGTGGCCCCGGCGGTCTGGAAGGGGAGCGATCGCCAGAGGACCCGATCTGGGCGGTGGGCTGGGATACGCGTAGCCTCATTTTCATGATGAGAAAAGATGGACAATGGAGCCGTTTCCGGTTGCCCAAGGCTTCGTGGACCTACGACCCGACGCATGGGTGGTTTACAGAGTGGCCGAGGATCCGAGCCGTGGGAGCGCGGGGCCTGATGACCATGCACGGAATGTTTTGGGATTTTCCAGTAGACTTTGGAATTCAAGCGTGCCGGGCGCCGCGGGCGATCTCGAGCTACTTGCGTATCATTCCGGACTTCTGTGAGTGGAATGGCCGGTTGGTGTTGGCGTCGGATGATTGCTCGATCATGCAAAATCCGTTGGCCGGCAAGTCGCAGTCCAACCTCTGGTTTGGGCGATGGGAAGATCTCTTCGGGTTCGGCCCCGACGTCGCCTGGGGTGCGTTATGGTTGGGAGACCCCGTGCGGCCGGGTGAAACTTCGGATCCGTTTGCTTGGGCGAGCGGCGGACTTCGGTGCATCCATATAAGCCACAACGCATCCAGGCCTGTGGCTTTCCATTTCGAGTGCGATCGCTCGGGACGTGGCCGGTGGGAGTCGTGGACCAACATCATCGTTGGGGCCATGGGATATCGGTGGGTCGTGGTCCCGCCCCGGCCCGAAGCGGAGTGGATTCGGGTGCGAGTGAACGAAGCGGTGGACTCGGTCAGTGTGGTCGTACACATTGCGCCGTCGCGACGGCCTGCCACCGACTTGCGTGTATTCGACGGGCTGGCTCCCGTGGAGCGGGCAGGGAAAGGCATGGGCTGGGTTCCCGCGTTGCTCCGACCGGGCGATGGCGTGCTCCATGTAAAAACTGCCATCGTGGCGCCGGATGGGACTACGAACGGCGTGCAGTATCTCGACGTGAACGAGCGCCTACAGTTCGTGGAGTGCAGGGACGAGCGGGTTCGCACCACGATGGACACCACCCAAAAGATCCTGGCGGATTGGGACTTCGACGGTGCGTCCGTGCGTGTGCGAGACCGTTCCGGTCGGGTGTGGCGCTTGCCCAAATCCTCCGCAGGTTGGGAGCGATTCGCAGGCGGCATGGTGCGGGGCGTGCGCGAAGCAGTAACCGAGCGCTATTTGGGTAGTCTTGGAGGTCTTTGGTACGAGATTCCTCGTGCAGGCGCAAAGGCTGAGCCGGACTTCTGGCGGATGAAGCCCGTGGCGGTCAATCCGTTCGCCGTCTCGGACTTTTGTACCTGGCGTGGTTTGCTCGTGCTGGCCGGCGTGGCGGCCGGTGCAGCGACCAACCAGCACGTGTGGGCCAGTCCGAGTGGTCAAGTGGCGCTGTGGTTTGGACAAATCGACGATCTGTGGAAAATGGGTAAACCTGTGGGGGATGGGGGGCCATGGAAAGACACGTCGGTTCGTCCCGATGTGCCCTCCGATCCGTATCTGATGACTGGGTTCGACCGGAAAGTCTTGCGCCTTTCTCACCGCCATTCGGCTCCGGTGCGATTTAAGATCGAAATCCAAGAGACACATCGGGAATTCTGGCGCCCGTACGGCATGTTTGAGGTGGCCCCGGGGCAGGAATTGGTCCATGAATTTCCAGAGGGGTTTAGCGCTCTTTGGGTGCGGGTGAGCGCAGACACCGAGACGATCGCGACAGCGCAATTCGAATATCGTTGAGCCGTGGAACACGTGCGCCGCGATTCGGATCGAATTGAGCAAGGTCGGTGGTGGCTGAAGGACTTGGCGCGGCAGGAGGTGGACTTTTCTTCCACCGGCCAATCCCGGGGCTGTCCTGTGCCGCCCATCCAACAACCCGTGCCGCCGGACGCGGTTCGGGTAGCACTTCCGCGATACGGCGAGTGGCCGCACGTGAGGGACATTTCGATTGTCGAAGCGATCGCTCGTCGAGAAAGTCGCCGCCAGTTCGCCTCGACGCCCTTGGAGTTGGACGAACTGGCATTTCTTCTTTGGGCGGTACAAGGAGTGCGCAAAGTGGTACACCGTGCCGCGGTGCTGCGAACGGTTCCATCGGCGGGAGCGCGCCATCCGTTCGAGACCTATGTGGCCGTGTTGCGCATAGCCGGCCTGGTTCCCGGTGTGTATCGGTACCTGCCGTTGGAGCACGAATTGGCCCGGTTGCGGACGGCGGACGCCAGGGCCCTGAGTGTGGAGTTGGCTCGGGCGGCGCTCGGGCAGCTGTTTGTCGGATATGCGGCCGCGGTGTTCATTTGGACAGCGATCCCTTACCGGACCGAGTGGCGCTACGGCGTGGCGGCCCACAAGGTGATTGCGCTCGATGCCGGGCATGTGGCGCAGAACTTGTACATTGCATGCGAGGCCATCGAAGGCGCGACTTGCGCAGTGGCCGCCTACGATCAAGTTGCCATGGACCGGCTGGTGGGCGTGGACGGGCGCGAGGAGTTTGTCATCTACTTGGCGCCGGTAGGCCACCGGCGAAGCGCTGAGGAAGAGTGACCCGTCGGGGCTGAATTCAAACGTGGGGCACGAGCGACACTTTGAGGAGCAGTCCGTGCAGGCCGTGCTGGGTAGTCGTGCTTCGCCGTGGGCACGGCGGACGGTGAAGCTGCGAGTGGGTTGTCTGCGTGGTGTGACCACTGGGATTTTGCTGGCGCAGGTGGCCGCAGGGGGCGTAACGGTTTCCATGGGGCCGGACCCGAGCGCACCGACTAACCTCGTCCATTCCGTGGAGAAGATTGAGGGGTGGACCGTGCGGGTGGACACGCGATTGGACGAGCCACTTCACGCAGAGTTGGGCCGCCGGGCCCGCGACCAGGTCGCGTGCTCGCTTCGCAACATCAAAACCGTCGTGCCAGCGGACAAGGTGTGCGTCTTGCAACGGGTCACGATCCAAGTGGATCTCGACCATGGTCGCTTGAGGTTGCCTCAGTATCACCCTAGTCCGGTGTGGCTTCAGGAACACGGGTACGCGACCTCGTTGGTGCGGTGCGTACACGTGCCACGCGCCGAGCATCTGATCGACCCCAAAGAATTTCGCCGCGAGCCCTGGGTGCTGTTGCACGAGCTGGCCCACGCATATCACCATCAGGTGCTGGGCTACAACTATGCTCCGATCCTTGCCGCGTGGGAGAGGGCGAAGGCGTCGGGAAAGTACGAGCAAGTTTTGCATGTGTTCGGAGGTAGGACGCGCCATTATTTGCTCACGGACGCAAAGGAGTTTTTTGCCGAAATGACCGAGGTGTACTTCGGCGTGAACGATTTTTATCCGTTTATCCGAGCGGAATTAGAGGAGTACGACCCTGAGACCGCAGCATTGCTCCGAGCGATTTGGGAAACACCACTCTCCGATTGCGCATCCAATTCTCCCCCGACCACGCCTTAGCGGCGCCCGAACGTGCGGGCGGGCGTTTTGCGTCAGGTCAGCGAGCGTAAGGGCAGGTTTTCCGTTTGGCTAACTGGCTCTTGCAGAGTGCGTTGCGATCAGTTGTACTCGACGTGGCCGCCTGCCACGAAGGCACAGCTCGGCATCGTGGGTCGGCTATCTTGGAATCGAGTGTTCGATGGCGCCTATTGCGTGTCGCTGCCTGGCTACCGTCGACTCCTCGAGCATTCCCCGGAAGCGCAACTGTGCAACCGTTCCACGGTACTTAAAGGAACCGCAGCGCACTTGGGATATGTTCAGGCTTCGGCACCGCTGTGTCGGAGGCGTCGGGTCGGCATGTGCGCCGCTGTTCCGCGAGCGAGCAACGGCCAATAGACGTGGGGCTTACCGCGTGGTCTAGTTCCGTGAATCCCATCTTCCAAAAACCTGTCGATGTGGCAAGCCCCCCAAAAAACCCTAATGTTTTTTCTATCAAACCTGTGCTCTTATCTGTTTTGTGCGGCACAGGCCGGAGTAGAATCTAGAACCTTGGCGGCCACAGTGGGGCTCGTAAGCATGGCATCGCAGGCTTGAGCCTCGAAGAGAGGCGATCGCAGACGGAGTTGTCACACTGTTCGCGGTCGGGTAAATCGTATCGCTATGCGGTTTGGGGTGCTGCCCGCTGGGCGGCTGAGAGTACACCCACAAGACCGGAACCGGGTAATGCCGGCGTCGGGAAACCGCGGTGGCTGTTTCCCCGTGATTCCCCGTTCGGCTCCGGTGGAAAGGAGCACATGGAGACACATATTACGCGTGCCATTATTGACGCATACCTACGAAAGTTGAGCGACCATCTCAGTGTGGACGTGGCGGTGGTGGGAGCCGGACCGTCTGGACTGGTCGCGGCGGGAGCCCTGGCGCGGCAGGGCTTTCGGGTCGCGGTGTTCGAACGCCAGTTGGCGCCAGGCGGCGGTGTGTGGGGCGGGGGAATGTTGTTCAATGAGGTCGCCGTGGAGTCCGACGTGGTCCCAATTTTGGAAGCGTTCGGGATCCGCGCAAAGCCGTCGGGCTCGGAGTTGCTGACGGTGGACTCGGTGGAGTTGGCATCGGGACTTATCTTCGGTGCCATCCAGTCTGGCGCGACGGTGTTCAACGCGATTACGGTGGACGACGTGGTGGTGCGTGAGGACCGAGTGTGCGGCTTGGTGGTGAATTGGAGCCCTGTTATCCGGCTTCAGATGCATGTGGACCCGGTGTGCGTGTCGGCGCGCGCCGTACTGGATGCCACGGGGCACCAGAGTGAGGTCGTGCGATTGGCCACGACAAAAGGACGGATTCAGCTGGCGACGGAGTCGGGCGGGCTCGCTGGCGAGCGCTCGATGTGGGCGAAACGAGGTGAGGCGGATACTGTGCGCTGCACTGGACGCGTGGCGCCAGGCCTATACGTATCCGGCATGGCGGCCTGTCAGGTCTTCGGTGGGTTCCGAATGGGACCGGTGTTCGGCGGGATGTTGCAGAGTGGCCGGAAAGTGGCATCCCTGATCGCTGCGGATCTTCGCGCGGAGGGTGAGTCGCAATCCACTCAGGACTCTCCGAGGAACAGCGCGGCGATGTAAGTGTCTTCGAACCCCTCGCAGCGGTTAAGTTCGACCGGTTCGATGAGATCCAGTAGCCGGCGCCAGTCGCGTCGGACTCCGCGGGACCCCAGGGCGAGGTATGCACCGGCAAGCGAGCCGTTACCTAAGACCGTAATTCGATCGGACGGCACGGGGGGCAGTAACCCGATTTGGATGGCGTTTTGCAAATGGATGTGATGCGCGAATGCGCCGGCCAAAATCAGGCCATCGAGACGTTCGACTGAAACTCCCGCTTGGCGTAGAAGGGTGGTCCACCCAGCCTGGATGGCCGCTTTGGCTTTCAGAAGCTCCGCGATGTCCGCTTCACTGATTATCAGCGGCTCATGATGCGCCGTGTGTTCTGCGGGTACGAGGACACACCCCGCCACAGGATGGCGTCCGATAAGGACTTGGCAGCGTCGCCCCGCGTGGTCCCACCTGGCTTCGCGGAACCGGCCGGCGCTGTCGATCCAGCCGGCACGGTACAACTCTGCGAGCAAGTCGACCAGGGCGGAACCACAAAGTCCCGTTGGTGCGCTGGTCCCCAACACGGACCATGTGAGGGTTCCGTTGGGTTCGAACCAGATGTGATCAATGGCTCCCTCGGTGGCGCGCATTCCATGGGCCACGCCGTGTCCTTCGAATGCCGGACCTGCCGCCGTGGCACATCCGCGCAATCGCGTGCCATCCCACAGCAGCAGTTCCCCATTGGTGCCGAGGTCGACCAGCAGATGCACGCCTTTGCGATGGATGAGTCGGGATGCGACGGCATCCGCCGTCAAGTCGCCGCCGACATGAGCGCTGAGGGCCGGGACAAGTTCTACCACCGCGCTCGGAGCCACATGCAATCCGACCTCGCGTGCTCGGACGGGCCACGGCCATCGGACCAGCGGTCGGAATGGCAAGCGACCTATGCCGCTGGGCGAGAGACCTAGAAACAGATGTTCCATGACCGTGTTTCCGGCGACCACGACGTGCAAAATATCGGTTGGAGTCACTCCGGCCTGGTCGCACACCCGTTGAATCAGCGGGTTGAGCGTATGACGCACCACCAGTTCTTGAAGGTCCGACAATCCATCTGGACGTTCCGACGCGGTGATACGGCTGGCTACGTCTGCGCCGCGGGCGATTTGGGCGTTGTAGTCGGAGGCGCGGCCCAGCACCCGGCCGTCCGTGAGATCTACCAGTGCGACGACGACGGTGGTCGTACCCACGTCAATGGCCAGCCCCAGCGGCCGTGGAAGGCCGCCGGCTGGCCGCACTCCCGCCACCCAGGAGAGGTTCGAGACCTCCACCACGGCCAGGTCTGCCTCGAGTTGTTCAGGGTCGGGGGCCGAGCGAAGTTCTGGAAGATCCACTACGAGCGCGTGGGTTTGCTGCCGAACCGACTGAGCCCAGTGCTCGACCAGAGAGGTGGCCGGCGTGGCCGTGTCCCTACACTGGATCACCCGGAGGGCAGGCTGCCAATGTGGTCTCCAGCCGTGAAAGTCGGTCAGCGCGGACGGGCGCGTTTCGCGCAGCGAGCGTTCGGGGACCCGGACGACAATTTCGTCGTTGCCCAGTGGATACGCCTGGCAGGCCAAAACCGTGACAGGGTGGGGGCCGGCTTGGATTGTGCGAGCGCCGACTCGGACCGATCCTTGTTCGAGAACGACGGCGCAGCGCCCGCACCGGCCGCGCCCCTCGCATACCATGTTGAGCGGGAGGTGGATTTGGAGGGCCAGCTCGGCGAGGGTCGCATTCGCTTCCGCAGGCATGCCACGAACGTGGTGGCGCCAGCGAAAGGTCACCTTCATCTGTTCCACCGGCCGATCAATTGCTCAGCCCGAGGCAACGCTCTACCACGTGCACCGCTTGGCCGGCGTCCTCGCCATATCCGTGGGCGCCGATTTCGTCCGCGTATTCCTGCGTGATCGGGGCTCCGCCAATGATGATTTTCACGTCGCCACGGTTGCGGAAGTACTCGGTGACCACTCGCATGTAGGGCATGGTGGTGGTGAGCAGAGCACTCATCAAGACCGCTTGGGCGCCTTGTTCCACCGCGCGAGCGAACTTCGTGACGTCGACATCCGTGCCCAAATCCATCACCTCAAAGCCCGCACCCTTCAGCATCATCGCGACCAGGTTCTTGCCAATGTCGTGCAGGTCCCCTTTGACCGTTCCGATGCAAACCTTTGCGCGGGGTTGATGGCCGGCTCGGACCAACAACGGTTCCAGAATATCGAGACCCGCTTGCATCGCCCGGGCCGCCACCAGCATTTGGGGAATAAAAATTTCGTGTCGGGAAAATGCTTCCCCGACTTCGCGCATGGCGGGCACCATGGTCTCGTTCAACAACTCGATCGGGGATGCCCCTCCATCCAAGGCTGCGCGAACCAATTGCTGGACCTCCGGCTTTTTGCCCATCCGGATTGCGTTGAACAATGCCTCGTTCCGAGCCACGATCATCGCTCCTTCCTTATCGTTCGTCCTTGCCAAGCGGCAAATCTTGGAGAATGTCGGTCATGCGGTCGAGTGCGGCCTGGATAATGGCCATTTCCTCGCGGATGCGCTCGAACCGCAAGGCGTGGTCAATCCGCATTTTTTCGAGGTACCGCTTCCGATCCAGCACTTCCTCCATGGTAACTTGCAATCGCTGGACTTTGGCCTTCAGGGCGCGCGTTTCGTCCGATTCCTCGCCCGTAAGAATGGTGGTAGACGAACCTGGAGGCGACGCTTCGAGTTCTTCGCGCGTGGGGACCTGCATCCGCTGGCCGCAATCTGGACAGGTCACGATCAGCCCTGCCCCGCGTTCGTCAATTCCGAGGCTCTTGCCGCACTTGGGGCACTCGAACAGGATGTCGTGGTCAGTAAACCCGGGCGGAAGGCTCTGTTCGGTCATAGCTCACCTCATGCTCCGAAGTGATACTAGAGTCTGCGGGCGAGCATTGCAAGCAGCCGGGAGCGTGTTGTATGGGTCGGGTCGGTGAAGCGTGATGCGGTAACCGCGCGTCATCCCCCTGGCTCGATTCAACGAATGCTCAGTTCACGGTGGTGGTTCTGGCCCGGAGAACATTCAGGGACCCGCCACTTTGCTCGAGTCATTGGGGCTCCGCCGCTGACGAGGCGTGAGCGCCAGGGGAGGCCGCCGTACGTTCATTGTTCGCGAGCAGAGCGGCCACGCTGCCGCGGCGAGGTGTCGCCACACGGCTCCCAGTCTACTCGGGCATGTGGGGCTCGTCCGCCGCCCGAGCTGCGAGCGACATTTCAGCCTAGCGGCAGGGCCCGAGCGGAGTGGCGCACTTGCAGCTGAGTGAGGGCTCCTCGCAGTCATTCGGGGCGCCGGCACCTTGCGGAGCCTGCCGGGCTTTTGGGGGCTTGTGAACCCATACGCACCAATCACATGGAACTCGACACGGGTGCGGAGGTCGGTTGAACAACCGTTGAGGCATCGGTATCATGTGCAGACCGTCCAGATGGAACCATCCGGTGTCATCATTGTGGGAATCACGGGGGGCATCGCAGCCTACAAGGCGGCGGAGGTGGTGCGCGCTCTAGACCGGGCGGGCCGGGAGGTACATGTGATGATGACCCCTGCGGCCACGGAATTTGTGAGTCCCTTGACGTTCGCCGCACTCGTACGACGGCCAGTGCTGACGCAGATGTTTCCGAATCCGGAACTGGCCACGGGCGAAGCGCTCTATCCCCACTTGCAGCCCGCCGAGCGCGCCGATGCATTTCTCGTTTGCCCAGCCACGGCCGATGCGATTGCCCGCTTGGCCGTCGGCATGGCGAACGATGTGGTGACGGCTGCGGCGCTGTCCTTGCCTGCCGGGTGCCATCGGTTTTTCGCTCCGGCGATGAACGACCGGATGTGGGCGAACCCGATCGTTCGCGAGAATACGCAGCGGCTGGAGTCTTGGGGCTGGGTCCGGATTGGGCCGGCTTCGGGGGCGCTTGCATGCGGGGCGATGGGAGAAGGTCGAATGGCCGATCCGGAGCAGATCGCAGAAATCGTGTTGCGAACGGGCCATCGCTTGGTGGGTCAGCGGTGGTTGGTGCTGTCTGGCCCCACACGCGAGCCGATTGACGCAGTACGATTCGTCAGCAACGCCAGTTCAGGCCGGATGGGCCAAGCCGTGGCCTTGGCCGCGGCGGTCGAAGGCGCGAAAGTGGTCTTTATTACCGGCCCGGTGGAGCCGGAGCGGTGGCCAGTACATCCGGCGGTGGAGGTTCATTTGGTCCAAACCGCTCGCGAAATGCTGGAGGTGGCGGCGACGATGGTGGGGAGCGCCGATGTAGTGGTGTTCGCGGCCGCGGTCGCGGACATGGCGCCGGCATCTCCCGCGGCGGTGAAACTCCCCAAACATCGTTTGGGTCGTGTTCTTCGGTGGGCGCCGACGCCAGACATCGCGGCCTCGTTACCCCGGCGTGAAGGACAGACCCGGATCGGGTTCGCGCTAGAAAGTGATGACGGCCGGACCTCGGCCGCACGGAAGTTGCAGTCGAAGCACTTGGACGCGATCGTATTAAATCGGCCCGAGAGCATGGGGGCCTCCGAGGCAGAGTTCGAATTTTTGGAGGCCGGGAAGTCGTCGACGTGGGAATCCTGGGGGCGTTTGAGCAAGGACGCTTGCGCCCGTCGGTTGGTGGAGTGGGTGATTGCGCGGAGATCCCGTGCATCGGAATCGAGTTTTGAGAAAGGGTGAACGATGGGCACGACGCAGATCCCAAGTACACAACGCGCAATTCAATTGGTGGGTATAGATGAATTGGTCCTCAATGAGTCCAAGCCCGTGTATGCACCTGGGCCGCACCAGATCCTTTGCCAGGTGGTGGCCTGTGGTTTGTGCTATTCCGACCTGAAACTTCTGAAGCAATTCTCTCAGCACGTTCGAAAGGGGCCGGTGATCTCCGGCATTGACCCCGGGGTGTTGGCGTCGTTCCCGGGGTACGTGCCCGGCGATGCGCCCACGGTACCCGGTCATGAACCTGTGGTAAAAATCGCGGCCGTCGGTCCGGGCGTGCACCGTTTCCGGGTGGGCGAGCAGTACTTCGTCCAGGCCGACTGGCGCTGGCTTCGCACGGCTCAGTCCAATGGTGCGTTCGGATACAACTTCGAGGGAGCACTGCAGGAGTATGTGTTGCTGGACGAGCGGCTGATTACATCGCCCGAGGGCGAGGTGATGCTGTTGCCGGCGCCGGTAGGACGGCGCTCCGCGTCGGCCTATGCGCTGGTCGAGCCCTGGGCGTGTGTGGAAGAATCGTACCGAAGCGTGGAGCGAAGGACCTTGCGCGCCGGAGGGAGGTTACTGGTGGTGGCGGATTCCACCCCGGATATCGAGAAACTTCGACGGCTGATCGCGAATGGACCGCAGCCGGCGCGGATGACTTGGGTCTCGCCACGCTTGTCGGTGCCAGCTCGCTGGCCGATTCCTGCGGAGCGTGCCAACTCGCTTGCAGAGACGCAAAGCGGTCCGTACGACGACGTGATCTACTTTGGCCATGACCCCGACATGGTCGAGAAGATCTTCAGTCGCATGGGGCCGAACTCCCTGCTGGTTCTGGTGTTAGGAGGTTCGCGGTTCGGAAGGCCGGTGAACGTGGCGGTGGGAGCCGTGCACTACCGCAACCTTCGGATCGTTGGGACCAAAACGCACGATCCAGCCGACGCGTTCCAACCCATCCCGGAAACCTCAGAAATCCGGCCGGGGAGCCGCGTGCATATCATCGGGGCGGCGGGGCCCATGGGCGTCATGCATGTGATCCGCGACATTTGTGAAGGGATTCTGGGGCTGACGATTGTGGCCTGTGACATTAGCCCGGCGCGGCTGTCGGCGTTGGACCGCTTGGCCAAGCCTCGGGCCAAGCACCACGGGGTAGTGTACGAGTCCTACAACTCCACGCGCGGGTTGAACCCCGGGCCCTTCGACTACAGCGTGGTGATGGTTCCATCGCCCGCGTTGGTCGCCGAGGCGGTTCGCACGTCGGCGCCGAGGGGCATTGTGAACATTTTTGCGGGGATTCCGGCGGACAAGTTCGGCCCCATCGACATGGACTGCTACGTGGAGCGCCAGCTCTACTTTGTTGGAACCAGCGGGTCGGTGATGAGTGACATGCAGGCGGTGCTCGCCAAGGTGGAAAAGGGCACGTTGGACACGAACGTTTCGGTGGCGGCAGTATCCGGGCTGGACGGGGCGGTGGATGGCATTCGGGCGGTGGAAGTTCAGTCCATTCCAGGCAAAATCATTGTGTACCCGGCGTGTCGGGGACTTCCACTGACACGGTTGGACGAATTGCCGCAGCGGTGGCCGGAGGTGGCGGAGAAGCTCCAGGACGGCGTGTGGACTTTGGAAGCCGAACGTGCGTTGCTGAACTTGTTCTCGAGCGGAGAATGAGGGGAAGGCTCCCATGAGCGAGATGTGTTGCCTTCGTGGACGCGTGGCGGTGGTGACTGGCGGCGCTCAAGGGCTCGGGGCGGCCATCTGCGAGCGCTTGGCACGGGAAGGTTGCGCGGTGGGAATCGCGGACATCCAAGAGTCGGCGGCGCTGGAGACCGCGGAGCGAATCCGGCGCGAAACGGGACAGCCGGTGTGGGCTCAGAAGACCGACGTGACTTGCGAGGACGACGTGGCCGCGCTGTTCGACCGCGCGATTCGCGAGTGGGGCCGAGTGGACATCGCGGTCGCCAATGCGGCCATCCTCATCGCTGAGCCGATCATTCAAGCGGACGCCCAGCGCTGGCGGGCCGTGATGAACGTGAATCTTTTTGGCAACTTCTTGACGTTCAAGCATGCGTGTCGCGTGATGGTCCCGCGTCGGCGAGGCGTGATCATTCAAATCAATTCTAAGTCGGGCAAGAAGGGGAGCGCGGCAAACTCGGCCTATGCAGCGAGCAAGTTTGGTGGGATCGGCTTAGTTCAAAGCGTGGCGTTGGAAATGGCGCCGTATGGCATCCGCTGCAATGCGATTTGTCCGGGAAACTTGCTCGATTCGCCGCTATGGACGGATCCGGAGCGTGGCTTGTTTGTTCAGTATCTAAGGGCCGGCAAGGTGCCCGGGGCGAAGACCATCGAGGACGTTCGGCAGCACTACATTTCCCAGGTTCCGCTTGGGAGGGGTTGCACATACGAGGACGTGTGCAACGTGTTGGTATTTCTGGCGTCGGATGCGGCTTCGTACATGACCGGCCAGGCGATCAACGTCACCGGCGGGCAAGAAATGCGATGATCCCATGGCCGATCCTGTTGTCGAGTACTTCGAGTTCAGCTATCCCCGGCGGTCGTCCGACTTTTGTCTGAGGATCCAATGCCCGCCGCGCATGGTTTTTGGCGTGGCGGACATGATTGGGCATCCGCATGGGTTGCGATGGCGCAACTATATCCGAGTTCTCAACCGCTTCATTGCGGAACTTTTGCGCCACACGCAGACCGTGGGAACGCTGGATGAAATCGTAGCGGCGTTACGGGAACATTTGTTGTGGCACGATCGGCAGATTTACGAGTTTCGAATGGCCCACGACCGTTCCGCCTTTGGGTTTTGTCTGATACTGGCCGTCGTGGATTCCACAGGTGCGCGGCTGTTGTGGCTCGGCGACTGCCGCGCCTATCGGGTGCGCCGGCGGAGTGCACGTTCGGCCGACCGGCCGGCGGTGTTCGATGTAGAATGTCTCACCAAGGATCATAACGCGCTGGGCCAAACGCTTGAACAGCGGGGCGAACTGACGGTCTACCAGGCGCAACTTCCAGAGATGACGAAGCGCCTCGGCGCCTTTCTCGGCATCGGAGTTGAGCCCGTGGTTCGTGGGCTGTTAGAGCATTCGGTCACGTTGCCAGCATTGACCGCCGACGAATGCCTCTTGCTGATGACGGACGGCATCTATATGCCCCACTTGCGTGCCCAACTGGAGGGAATCCAGCAGCGACTGTCGCGCTCGCAGTATTACTTGGAGACATGGTTTGCCGATCGGCTGTCCGCGGCGGATGAACGGATCCCTCTGGATGAGTTCAATTATTGGCCTGAATTGGCCACGGTTTTGGTTGAGGAAACGCTTGATTTGACGCGTCGCCGGCGGCATTATCGCGACGACATGGCGCTGGTAGGCATGTATTTAGCAGAACCGGAATGACGCCGCGACGCATTGGCGTAGGGACGCGAACGGAAGCGCAGGCGGACTTACATCCAGGGCAGAAATTACCGCGGTGGAGATCGAACTCGCAATCATGTGGCCAACGGCATGGTGGGGACTCCCGTTGGCGGTGGTGGTGGGGGCCATCGGGCTGTTCTTCGTCTGGCGGACGCGCACGCCCGCGCCACTGCCCTCGGATCCATGGTCATGGCTTGGCCCGGATCCAGGGCGAAAGCTCAAAAATATCCTTCGGGCAAGTGGGTTTGGCAGCGGGATCCTGGATGCGAAAGGCAATATTCTTTCGGTCAGTACCGAGATTGCCCAATGGGCCGGGATGTCAGTGAGTGAACTCGTAGGACGGTGCATCGGAGAGTGGATGGCTCCCGACGAGCGGCAGGGCTTATTTGAGCGACTCCATCAATATTTGACCGTGGAAGGTCCTCATTGGGTTTTGCGGCGTTTTCGGACACCGAAGGGCGAGCCTCTGTGGATCGAGGCGGTTTTGATGAGGATTCCTTCGCTCGTGCCAGAGCATGGGCCTTGGTTGATCTTTTGCTTGGCGCGCGGGGTTTCGCCCGAGCGGATGAAAGTTCGAGAGCTTCAGGCTCGCGAGTCTTCGTTTCGCCAGTGGGTGGAACGGATGCCTGTGGGCTGGGCTCGTTGGAGTCTTCAGCGCGATGAGCGCACCGGCGGGCTCGACGTAGTCTGTCAGGAAGTGAACCCGGCGACGGAGAAAATCTTTGGCATGCCCACCCAGGCGATGTTGGGGCGCAGTATCGCGACGCTGTGGCCAGGCGATGGCGACAAGCTTCAGAAAGAGTTGGCTGCCCTTGCAGCGCCACAATCCCCAACGCCCCAATCCAGAGTGTGTGAGATCGGCGAACGAATCTACGAGTTGACCGTGTATCCGTGGGCCGACCAGCAGCTGATCACCACGTGGACGGACATTACGGAACGGCATCGAGCCGAGCAAGCTCGCCGGCAGTTTATGGATTCTGCGGCCCAGCTACAGAAGCTCGACAGTTTGGGCCGATTGGCCGCAGGCTTGGCGCATCAATTCAACAATTTGCTCACGACGATCCTCGGCAATGCGGATGTGTTGGCCTCCGAGTGTTCGATGGATGAGGGACTGCGGGAACGTTTTGCGGAAATTGGACGGGCAGCGTACAAGGCTTCCGACTTGTGTCGGCAATTATTGGCCTACGCCGGCCGGGGACGGATGGCTCAAGAGGAGTTGAACCTCAATCAGCTTCTCGAAGAGATGGCACACTTATTGGCGACTGTGTTCGGGCCCAACATCCAGTTCTCTGCTGAGCTTGCGGATGGGCTTCCCAAGATTCGCGGCGATACGATGCAGATCACGCAAGCGGTCTTAAATCTTCTGACCAATGCGGCGGAGGCCATCGGGGAACAGCCGGGTTCAGTGTGGTTGAAGACGGGAGTGGAAACTTCCAATGGGATGGGAGCGCCGGAGGTGATCAGCGGGCGTCCTTTGCCTGCGGGTCAGTATGCGTATGTGGAAGTGACCGATACGGGGTGCGGAATGTCGCCGGATACGATGGCGCAAATGTTTGATCCATTCTTCACGACGAAGTTCACGGGGAGGGGATTGGGGCTGGCGGCGGTCCTGGGCATTGTTCGATCCCATGGAGGGGGCATCCGGGTCCATAGCCGCTTGGGTGCAGGTACAACTGTGCGGCTGCTTTTCCCTGCGCTGGCCGGTCCCGCATCCGATGGGCGTGGAATGAAGACCTCCGACGGCGAAGGGTGGAACCCGCCGAGGCAGGAGCGCTCCGGGGAGGGATCAAGGGCACTGGAATGAAATTTGCGCGAGAAGGAATTCCGTGGATCGTGGGAATGGCGTCCGCCGGCGTCGTTCTGGGTGCTTTGGGATTGGCCATAGGGGCCCGGAGCTGGGCGGTGGGGCTGTTGGGAATTGGTTTGGCGGGGGCGGCACTCATGCTGGGGTTCTTCCGTGATCCGGAACGGACACCCCCGGCGGACTCGCAGCTGGTCGTTTCAGGTGCCGACGGCCGGGTGATGGAAGTGGTCGAGGAGCATGAACCCGAGTTTCTGAAGTGTTCAGCGGTCCGAATCAGCGTGTTCTTGAGTTTGTTCAATGTGCATGTGAACCGCGCACCCATTGGAGGCCGCGTTGTGCTGGTTCGATATGAGCCGGGCCGGTTCCGTTGTGGGTTCGATCCCAAGGCGTCGTTCGAGAATGAGCGCAACAGTATTCTCATCGAAGGCCCACCGCCCTGCTTGGTGCGTCAGATCGTGGGTATCTTCGCGCGGCGCGTGGTCCACTGGGTGACTCCGGGCCAGGTGGTCGAGCGGGGGCAACGGATCGGATTGATGAAGTTCGGGTCAAGGTTGGATGTGTTTTTTCCTAAGGGGACGATTGAGGTTCTCGTACGACCGGGTATAATCGTGCGAGCGGGCGAGACGCCGATCGCTCGACTCCGAGAGGAATAGATGATGAATTTGCGAGTACGTCGGGCCCTGGTCAACGGGTTGACCCTGACGGTGCTGCTCTGTGGCGTTGGGGCGTTGTTGGCCGCGATGGCGGAACGGATTTGGTTGGCGTCGGAGCTGATCATTGTGGCCGCCATCTTGGACGGCTTGGATGGCTCGATGGCGCGATGGCTGCGCGCGAACACGGCCTTTGGCGAGCGGCTGGACACGTACGTGGACACCATTGCGTTCGGCGTCGCTCCAGCCGTGCTGGCGTATCAGGCCGTGTGGGGAGACTACGGGGTCTGGGGTGTCGGGGTGGCTTCGGCGATCGTGCTGGCCGCTGTGCTTCGTTTCACACGTGGCTGCAGTTATCCCAGCCCGTCCGGCAGTCATGTGTTTCGTGGTCTCCCAATCCCAGTCAGCGCGACATGGATCGCCTTGACCGTTCTCATCCTCGAAGAAGACGTTCTCGATTTGGCTTCATTCGGCCCTGAACGGGATATGTTGGCGGTAGCGCTGTGGACCGTCGCGCTCGGGCTGCTATTGCTTCAGGTGTCCAACGTACGGTATGTGAAGCCCTCGCGCTTGCAGCTCCGACGCGGCATTATAACCACACTGTTGCTCGTGGTTGTACTCCGGCGGCCGGTGGCCGTCGTGGCCGGTGCGATGGTCGCGGCGCTACTTTGGTATGTGGTGCAGGGACTCGTCAGGCACCGCGAGGCTGCGCATTTAGCCGCTGAAGAGGGGGAGGAGCACATTTCTCTGAGCTGACGAGATGGGCGGCCAAGAGGCTTCGCACCGCAGATCAGGGCCCCGTGGACGCTCCCAGGCGCACCCGCCGTTGGTTCCCCTGATACTCGAACCAGACGGCCTCTTCCTCGACTCGAAGAATTTTCACGCCATCGGCCGTGGTCTGCCCGACGTCATAAGTTCCACGATCCAAAATCACAGTTCCGCTGTGCGGGGAACTGCCGCAGACGATCCCCTGCACGCGTAGTACTGGCCACTGAATCCCAGTGCCGGTGGAAGCTTCCGCCGCCGTCCCCACTTGTCCAGTGGTCCCTTGCGTTGCGGTTTGCGGCGGAGAGCTTGTCGAGGTGATCGTGGGTGCGTTCGTCACGCCCGTTCCGCTCGGAGATGACACGGCGGCACTGACTTTCTCGGTCCGAACGCCCTGGACTTGAGCCACCGGGGCATTCGTCGGAATGTCCACGCGCCTCATCGACGTCGTGGGGCCTATGGTCGTTGGCGGCGGGTGGGCCACGGTCGTGGTGGCGGGTCGTGATGCAGGACGCGCGGTCACATTTGCCTGTGGCCGCGCCGCCGGCGGGCGGGATCCATGGCGAGCCGCGCCAATCCAGCCGAGCTGCCGCGCCCAGAAAATTCCTCCGCCGATCAACACCACCACCATCAGTGCAAGGAGCTTCGGCGAGACAGGCGGGTTGGGCGCCGAGCGTGGCTCGCCACCGGATACCGGCAGGCCGGATGACGGGCCTCCGCTTTGCTGCCGCTGCCGTTCCAATGCTCGATGAATAATGCTCACAACACCTTCTCGAGTTCGTGCACCGCGGCGGTGACATCGGACTCTTCGACCGTCCGTGACTCTCGACAATATGCCGCCAGCATCGCGCGGTCACAAATCTTGTTAATCAGCCTCGGAATGCCGCCCGACGCACGGTGGACCATGGTCACGGCTTCGGGCATGAATCTCACCTCTGGTCCCGCACCCGCTACGTGCAGGCGGTGGGCGATATAGGCGACCGTGTCGGATGCCTCCAGCGGTCGAATTTCTGCTCGAACCATGATCCGTTGGCGCAGCTGTCGAAGTCCGGGCTCTCGCAGGCGTCGTTCCAGTTCCGGTTGACCCACCAGGACAATCTGCATCAACTTCTGGTCGTCGGTTTCCAGATTGGAGAGTAACCGGATCTGTTCCATGACCGCGGGCGCCAATGTTTGGGCCTCGTCGATGATGATCGCGACATTGACGCCGCGTTGCAGTAGGTCTAGAAGGAACGCGTTGAGCTGTTCGATCAGGTCCAACCGCCGCCAGCTTTTCGGTTCTCCCCCCAGATCGCGGAGGATGGCTCGAATCAACTGTGTTTCGGAGATGGACGGATTGAGGATCAAGGCGGTCTGCACCTGATGTCCGAGCTGGCTCAACAGGGCACGGCAAAGGGTCGTTTTTCCGCACCCCACCTCGCCGATGATTTCAATGAAGCCTTTGCGTTCGAGAACCCCATACAACAACGAGTCCATGGCCTCGCGATGGCTCGGCGATAGAAACAGAAACCTCGGATCCGGCGTGATATTGAAGGGTTGTTCCCGGAGACCGAAGAAGTTCAAGTACATGAACGCCGCGGAGCCCTGGCTGCCTCCCCCGTCATACGGCCATGATTTCCTTTTCCTTCTGCGCGAGCAACTGGTCCACCTCTTGGATGCGTGCGTCCGTATACTTTTGAACTTCTTCGAGCGCCGCGTCGCGGTCGTCGTCGCTGACCTTGCCATCCTTATGGAGCTGTTTAATGGCCTCGTTCGCATCCCGGCGCACGTTCCGAATCGCCACCCGGGCGTCCTCGGCCAGCTTCCGGGCCACCTTAACCAGCTCCCGCCTTCGCTCTTCGCTCAGCTCGGGGATGGGAATCCGCAGCAAGCGCCCGTCGTTTCGCGGCGTCAAACCGATGTTGGCCGCCAGAATGGCCTTTTCGATCGCCGAGATGGAGGTGGGATCGTATGGGTTGATGACCAACAACCGCGGTTCCGGCGCCGAGATGTTGGCGATTTCGCGCAACCGCGTCGGCGTCCCGTAGTAGTCCACTGTGATGTTTTCGACCAATGCGGGCGACGCTTTGCCGGTTCGTAAGCCGGCCATCTCGCGCTTGAGAAAGTCCACGGCTTTCCCCATCTTGTCGTCCGCTTCCAACAACACATCGTCCACGCTTTCAGCTTCCATTGCGAACCTCCCGTGTCCGCGCTCTCGTGGACTCCGGATGGGCATCCACGAGGGTACCAACTGGTTCGCCCCGGAGTACGCGGATCAGTTCGCCGGGGCGGAAAAAGTCAAACACAATGATCGGGATTCCGTTCTCCGCGCACAGCGAGAAGGCGGTGGCGTCCATGATGCGCAGCCGGCGCTCCAAGGCTTCCTGATAAGTCAGGTGAGTCAACCGCTGGGCTGCTCGGTTGCGCATGGGATCGTCCGTGTAAATACCATCCACCTTGGTCGCCTTCAGAAGCACGTCGGCCTCGATCTCGCTGGCCCGGAGCGCGGCGGCCGTGTCGGTGGTGAAGAACGGATTGCCAGTGCCGGCGCCAAAGATCACCACTCGACCCTTTTCGAGATGGCGGATCGCACGTCGGCGGATCATCGGCTCCGCGACGGCGGGCATCTGGATGGCGGTCATTACCCGGGCGGGCAGCCCGCGGCGCTCCAGGGCCGATTGAAGTGCGAGGCTATTGATCACGGTCGCCAACATGCCCATGGCATCGCCCGTGCAACGGTCAATCCCGGACTCGACCCCAGGCTCTCCCCGGAAAATGTTCCCACCGCCGGTGACGATGGCGATCTCTGCGCCCAGGCGATGGGCCTGGACGATCTGGTCGGCCATCGCGTTGAGAAGTTCGAAATCGAAACAACTGCCGTTGTGGCGGTTGACGAATGCCTCACCGCTCAGTTTTAGAAGAATCCGACGGAATCGCAACTGGCTGCGTCGTGATGGCATGTTGAGCTCGAAGGAAAGTTTATCCGTCGCCCACACTTTCCGCAACCGACACCCCGGGCATCCGCTCGGCCACACGGACAAGTTCGGCTCAGCCCGGTGGCGTGCTGCACTTGTGAAAGGTGGAATAGAGAAGGGTCGCCGTGCAGAACTGTTTCCAAGGCTTGGAAAACATTGTATGCTGACTCTCCAACCCTTGGACGCCGATGGCCACGTGAGCGAGGGACCATGATGGCCGGGGTACTAGGAGCACATGACCGAATGCGTCCACCGGTCGAATCGTCAAGAGCGATGGAGGGTGATAGATTTCGTGCATGCGTTGGCGATGGATTTTGTGGTCGGTTGGCTTGCTCGTCGTGGTGGGTCTGCTGGGGTTCGCATGGAACTCGCTGCCCCGGGTGTGGGTCGAAGGCCTCTTAGCTGATCAAACCGGCACGAGGGTTTCCGTGGGAGAGGTTCGGATCTCAGGCTGGGGACCGCGGGTGTGGGCGCGCGACATTGTGCTGTACAACCCGCCGGAGTTTGGGTCCGCACCCGCGTTGAGGATCCGTGAGCTTCAAGCGGTCCTTTCGTGGGGTGACCTGCTGCGTGGTCGTTCGCGACTCCGACGACTCCAAGTGGAAATCGCGTCGGTCGCCGTGGTTCAAGGGCAAAGTGGACGGCTCAATTGGCAAGTCATCGGGGAAGAAACTCGCCGCCGGCATTCGTGCTCGGGGTTCTCCGAGCAAGTCGAGGCTGTGGACGAACGCCGGCTCAAAACCAGCCTGCCTGGCGTGCCGATGGCCCAGCAGGAGCGGTGCGAGGTCGTCGAAGGACACTCACAGAACGCAGAATCTGTGGACGAGCCACCGTCCTCTGGGCCACAAGTGGATGAGTTGGTCGTGAAGCTGGATCGCATCGAGGTGTATCGAATGGAGGAGCGCGCATCGGAACCAGTGCCAAGGCAGCTGGACGTCCAGCTCGTCCACGCGGCGACCAACGTGACCGACGTAAACGAGTTTGCGTGGGAGTTTGGTGCGGCCTTGGCCGTGCGAGCGTTGCCGCTATTGGCAGTGCAAGCCGTGAGCGATGCGGAGGACCAATGGAGCGAGTCGTTGGACCGTCTGCTGAAAAAGGCGGACCGTTGGTGGAAGAAAGCAGGAGGAGACGAGGCGGTATCTGATCTCTTGCAGAATCTGCCAGCCGTGCTGCCGGGTGTATTCCGATAGGCACTGATAAGCACCGAAGGAGAAGCCCATGAGGTGGGTGCTACGAGTGATCGCACTGGTGAGTTGGCTGCCGGTCGGCGCGGGGCTGGCCAGTGGCGTAACGAACGTGGTGGCCGACCGCGTGCCGGACGTTTGGACTCCGCTCCCGGCCGGGTCATTCCAGATCAGCGGCGAACTTGGGAGGACTATGGCCCAGGTGTGTTGGTCCCGCGTTCGTTCTCCATTCGCGCGAACCGTGGTGCTCGAAGAAGCCGAGGAAGCATTTCGACGCCGCGTGGATGACCGGTTGCGTCCTGGCCAGGGCCTCTGGCAGGGCGAATTCTGGGGCAAGTGGATCCTCGGCGCGATTGGGGTCCAACGCCACACCCAGGATCCGGAGCTTCAGGCTACGGTGGTCCAGTCCGTTGCGAGTATTCTGCGAACACGGCGGCCCGACGGATACATCGGCACCTACTCGACTTCGAGCTTTGTGCGTGCGGCCGGCCCCGAGGCCAATAACTGGAACGTGTGGTGCCGAAAGTACACGTTGTGGGCATTGGTGGAGGCGGCGCAATGGATTCCTTCCCACGAGGCGCTGGATGGCGCTCGGGGGTTGATGGACCACCTCATGAGCGAGGTCGGGCCGTTCGCGGTTCCCATCCGCGAAACGGGGAAGTTCTACGGGCTGCCGAGTACGTCCATCTTGACCCCGGTGGTGGAGCTGTACCGTTGCACCGGCGATGCGCGATATCTCGAGTACGCCCGCTACATCGTGGAGCAGTGGGGCGCGGCTCCCGGCGAGCCACCGGACATATTGCGCCAAGGGTTGGCTGGCAAGCCGGTGGACGAGTGGTTTCCGGAGCCGGAACGTTGGGCGAAGGCCTACGAATTCATCTCGTGCGTGGAAGGTTTGGTCGAGATGTATCGGCTGTTGGGTACGTCGGAGTACTTGCGCGCCGCGGTCAACATCCATCGGCTTCTTCGAGAGAACGAGCGGACCGTGTTCGGCGGGATCGGAAAAAACGACAAGCTTCTCAAGGCCGCGCGCCGGCTGGAAACTGAGTGCGAGGTGTGCGATGCGGTGTACTGGAACCGCCTCTCCCACCAACTGCTTCGACTCACCGGCGATTCTGTGTACGCCGACGAGTTTGAGCGCACGATGTACAACGTGCTGCCGGCCGCAATGAATGCGGATGGCCAGTGGGGGGTACGCCGGCTGCTGTTATCTGGTGCGCATTGGCCGGCCCCCCCGCATTGCTCGCTCCGCCACCACCATTGTTGCGTGGACAACGTGCCGCGGGGATGGGTTCAGGTTCTGGAGACCGCGATCTTGCGCAGCCGTGAGGGCGGGTTGGCCGTGATCCTGTACTTGCCCGGCACGGCCGTCGTCGGGCGCAGCGCCTCGGGTCCGATGCGGTTGGTGATCGAAACCCAGTACCCCTACGATGCCCTGGTGTCCATGCGGTTTGAGTTGCCGGAACCCACGCGCATTCCTTTGGCGCTCCGAATTCCCGCGTGGAGCCGCGACACCCGCGTGCGAATCAATGGAGAAGAAGTCGCTCCGTCGGTTTCCAACGGCTTCGCACGGATTACGCGTCGATGGTCCAATGGTGACCAGATCGAACTGCAGTTGGATCTGACGGCGCGATTGGAGCCGTTTCCGGGTGAATTGCCGCCGAACACAAATCAATTCGTGGCTGTGGTTCGTGGCCCGTTGGTGTTGGCTCGCGACATTCGCCTTGGGGATCCACAGATTCATCGACCGGTCGGTTGGGATGGGAAATCCTCTGTAGTCCAATGTCGGCGGAGTCCGGCCCCTCCAGGCATTCGCTTTGCATGTGAGGTGGCGCCGCTTGGAGGTGAGTGGGTACGGATGTGCGACTACGCATCCGCGGGCTCGACCTGGGATGTGGAGACGTCCGATTTTCGTGTTTGGTTACCGCTGGCCACTCGCGGGTCGACTACGACGGGTGACCGGTAGGGCCGCATTCGGGAGAGTCCACCATGAGTTCGTCAACGTTCTCACACTTGGTGCGAACGCTGGTCATGGCAATGAGCGCGCAGGGCGTGGTTCATGGAGCCTCCGGAGCAATCGAGACCTTATGGATCGGCACGTACAACCGCCGCGGCAGCGAGGGCATCTACGCGGTGGATTGGGATCCACTCGCCGGACACCTGGATCGCGTCCGGTTGGCGGCCCCGGCGAGCAATGCCTCGTTCCTCGCTTCGCACCCGAGTCGTCCGGTCCTCTATGCGGTTCAAGAAATTGGGAGGTACGAAGGCCAACCTCAAGGCGCGGTGGTGGCGTACCAGTGGGTCGGGCCGACGAACGGCCTGCGAACTTGGGTGGTGCAGCCTACGCGCGGTCCTGTTCCCTGCCACCTGGCGGTGTCACCCCGTGGCCATGCGTTGGCGGTCGCTAACTACTCCGATGGAAGTGTGGTGGTATTTCCACTCGATACAGAGGGGCGCCCTAACGCGCCGTCCGCCTACTTCAAGCACGAAGGTAGTGGACCCCACCCTCAACGGCAACGTGGTCCGCACGCGCACGGCGTCACAATGGACCCTTCCGGGGAATGGATGTGGGTGCCAGACTTGGGGATCGATCGGATCATTGCGTATCGGTGGCTTCGCGATTCCGGCGATCTTCACCTCGTCCGCGACCCCCGTGCCGACGCGGTGGTCCCACCCGGGAGCGGACCTCGACATTTCGTTTTGCATCCCAACGGGCGCGATTCCTACAGCGTCAACGAGCTCACCTCCACCGTGTCTTGGTTCCAGCGGGATGGTGGCTCAGTCGGATGGCAGCTCAAAGAGACGGTCTCCATTTTGCCCGAAGGGTTCACGAACCAGAATACAGCGGCCGAAATTCAACTCCATCCCAACGGGCGCGTCCTGTATGCGTCCAACCGCGGGCACGACAGCGTGGCGGTCTTGCAGCTGGAGCCCGGCGGGCGTCCTCGGTGTGCCACGTGGATTTCTGCCCGAGGACGTACGCCCCGTCACTTTTTGGTCAGCGCAGATGGGCGAACTCTTTGGATTGCTAACCAGGACACCGACAACGTGGTGGCGTACCGGCTCAATCCGGACACTGGCATAGCCGACGCCTTCACGTCAGAGATTCAAGTGCCATGTCCGGTGTGCATTGTCGAGAAGCCATCCGTTCCTCGTGCGCGGGACTAGTCATCGCTGAAACAGTACCTTGAAGATCGACCGTGGGGGGACAGGCGCTCGAGCGGAATTCGCCTTCGGCGTTCCGTGCTGCGCTTTCTCGGCTGGAGCGGATCTTGGGCGTACCCACCCAGGGGATCTGGGCGGCCGGCCATTTCACCGCTTGGGGATGGATGGTGGACATTACTGGTTCAAGAAGCGGAGGCTGCTCTCGGCGTTCGTGGCCGTGCAGGCAAACATGGCCGCACGGTGCGAGGTTCTCTAGTTGGCAGAGCGGGTGGAATGTAGCATAGTGGAAGATGCCATGAGCACGCGCGCGTGGGTTCCTCAGTGGGTGATCGAAAACAAGCGGGACGGCCGGCCGTTGTCGGACGAGGAAATCGAATGGTTCATCGGAGGGTTCACGCGCGGGGAAATTCCGGACTATCAGATGGCCGCCTTGGCCATGGCGATTTGCCTGCGCGGGATGACGACCCAAGAAACGGTTGCGCTAACGCGGGCGATGGTCCGCTCGGGTGACGTGCTGGACCTGAGCAAGGTGCCGGGGCCCAAGGTGGATAAGCATTCCACGGGGGGCATCGGGGACAAGATCTCACTGGTGTTGGCGCCCTTGTTGGCCGCGTGCGATGTGCGCGTGCCGATGGTGTCGGGCCGAGGGCTGGGAATTACCGGCGGTACGTTGGACAAGCTGGAGGCCATTCCGGGCTTTCGCACGCATTGGTCGGATGTGGACGTGATCCGGATGCTAGACGAAGTCGGCTGTGTGATAGTGGCGCCGACCGAACGCTTGGCGCCGGCGGACCGAAAGTTGTACGCATTACGGGACGTCACAGGCACCGTGCCTTCGGTACCGCTGATCGTGTCCAGCATTCTGTCGAAAAAAGTGGCGGAGGGCGTGGAGCATTTGATTTTCGACGTGAAATGCGGGCGTGGCGCGTTCATGAAATCTGAGGCAGCTGCGCGGGAATTGGCGGAGGGACTTCTGAACACTGCAGCGCAGCTAGGCCTCGATGTACGGGCGTTGATCACGGATATGAACCAGCCACTTGGAAGGGCCGTGGGCAATGCCGTCGAGGTGCGGGAGGCCATCGAAACGCTCCGGGGGGCCGGCCCCGAGGATGTGTGGCACTTGACCGTTGAACTTGGAGCCGAACTCCTACACATGGCGGGAAGAGTGCCGACCGTCGCGGCCGGACGAGAGCGATTGAACGAGGCACTGCGGTCGGGGCAGGGCCTGGCAAAGTTCCGTGCGATGATCGAGGTGCAAGGCGGCGATGGGCGTGTGGTGGACGATCCCGACCGTTTGCCCGCGGCAACGATTCGGCGGCCGTGGCCCGCGCCGACGACGGGCTGGGTCGCGGAAGTGGATGCGGAACGAATCGGCCGCGCGGTACTGGTGCTCGGCGGTGGCCGGCAGCGGATGGAGGACTCCGTGGATCCAGCGGTGGGATTGAGCGATTTGGTTAAGGTGGGTGAGCGAGTCGAAAAGGGCGCTCCGCTGGGCGTGGTCCATGCTGGGGACGAAGACCGGTTTCGGTCCGCCGCGGCGTGGTTGACAGGTGCGTTTGTGATCTCGGAAACCCCCGTGGAGGAACCACGCCAGATTCTTGCGCGGTTGACATCAAGCTCATGAGCATCGCCATCGACATGGAGGTCGTACGGGCTGCTCAGGACGCCGTCCGGGCGCAATGGCCGGATTTCACCGAACCATGTGGCGCGGCCATATTCGGTTCGGGATGGGGAGAAGTCGTCCAGGCGTTCAAGCTGCACGACGTCATTCCGTACGAGCAGATCCCCGGGCTTGGACGTCCGGGCGTGCCCGGACACGCCGGGGAACTGATCCGCGCCCAGACTTCTCGAGGGCGTTGGCTGGTGCTCTTCAGGGGACGTCGCCATTTCTACGAAGGACATGGCTGGACGCCGGTGGCGATTCCGGTATTCATCCTGCAGGCGCTGCGGTGTCCGTGGGTATTGCTGACCAACGCCGCGGGCGGAATCCTTCCCACATTCAAACCCGGGGACTTCATGATCCTCCGGGACCACATCCACGCGATGGGCAGCCATCCGTTGGTCGGAACGAGTGGCCGATGGGGGATTGCGATGTTTCCGGACATGACGGACGCCTACGATGCGGAGTTGCGGGAGCGCCTCCGTACGGCTGCGTGCGCCATGGGTGTGGACGTGTCCGAGGGCGTGTACATCGGGGTCAGTGGCCCCACATACGAAACGCCGGCGGAGGTCAGTGCGTTTCGGCGTTGGGGGGCCGATGCCGTGGGAATGTCCACGACACCCGAAACGATTCTGGCTCGCGCCTTAGGGCTTCGAGTGGCCGCGATCAGCTGTATTACCAACCGGGCGGCGGGGACCGGGCCGGGCCGGCTAAGTCACGACGAGGTCGTGCAAGTGATGAAACAAAGCGCGAAGGCAGCCGCGCGGTGGCTTCGCGCGTTTTGGGATGCGATGGAATGAGCGGTGGTCTGGATCGTCATATCCGCGATGCGTTGCTGACGGCTGCACGGACGGCGCGCCGACATGCGTACGCGCCGTACTCGCGCTACGCAGTAGGGGCGGCGGTGTTGGGCGACAACGAAGAGGTGTATGCGGGTGCGAACGTCGAGAATGCCTCGTACGGGCTCACCATTTGTGCAGAGCGGTCCGCTGTGGCCGCGGCCGTGGCGGCAGGTGTTCACCGGCTGCGGGCGGTGGCGGTGGTGGCCGACGGTGCGCCGCCATTGCCTTGCGGAGCCTGCCGACAGGTGCTGGTGGAGTTCATGCAGCCCGACGCCGTGGTGTGGGTGGCGGGTGCGGACCCCCGGTCGCGGGTGAAACAATTTCGTCTTGGCGACTTGTTGCCGGAAGCATTTCGACTCGACCGACGTATGGGCTCGCGGAAATGATCGAACGCATGGTTTCCAGGCACCCTGCACCCTGGCGGCGGTTGGAGGATAGTCGGTTCGAGTGCGGCCTGTGCCCCCAACGGTGCAAGTTGCGGCCTGGCCAGCGCGGGATCTGCTTCATTCGCCGCGCCACCGAGGAAGGCGTGATCCTTAGCGAGTATGGCCGACTGAGTAGCGTGGCGGTCGACCCGATCGAAAAGAAGCCGCTCTATCACTTCCTTCCCGGAAGCAGTTCGCTATCGTTGGGCACGATCGGCTGCAATCTCATCTGCCGGTTTTGCCAAAACTGGCACATCAGCAAACCGAACGATGACAGCGCATTGGGCGAAGAGCGACTGGCGCCAGAGCAAATTGCTGAGGCAGCAACACGGACCAGATGCGCCAGCGTGTCGTACACGTACAACGAGCCGATCATCGGGTTCGAGTTTACGCTCGATTGCGCCGACGCCTGTCGAGAACGTGGCTTGGCCAACGTGGCCGTGACCAACGGTTACATCGAGCCGGAGCCGCGCGAGGAGTTCTTCTCGGCCATGGATGCAACGAACGTGGACCTAAAGTCGTTCAACGACCGATGGTATCGCCGAGTCTGTGGCGCGCACCTGCAGCCGGTGTTGGATACTTTGGTCTTCATTCGCTCGAAGACTCGGTGCTGGCTCGAGATCACCACGCTTCTGATCCCGGGCGAGAACGACAGTCCATCGGAATTGACCCGCTTGGTGGACTGGGTGCTGTCCAACCTCGGGCCGGAAGTCCCATTGCACTTCACGGCGTTTCATCCGAACTACCGGATGCTCGACCACGAGCCGACGCCGCCCGAGCTACTTCAGCGCGCCAGAAAGTTGGCGATGGACGCGGGGATGCGCTACGTGTACACCGGCAACATCTGGGACCCCGAGGGATCGACCACCTGGTGCAGCGGATGCGGAGCGGCGCTCGTTCGTCGGCGGGGCTTCACGGTCACCGAATTGCGCGTGGGGAGCGGCGGTCGCTGCCCTCAGTGTGGGCAGGTCTGTCCGGGCGTTTGGGAACCGCCCCGCGCCTCCCGGTGATTGGGCGGTCAACGCGCGGACACCTTGGGCGGAGTGCGACGTTCCCAGCGCCCGGGGGAACCGAGCAAAACCGGCACCACCCAATCCCGTTCACCCTCCAGTGACCATCGCGCGTTCAACTTGGCGGACGCTTCCGATTGGACGCGGATCGCGGCGTTGGTGATGAGGCGTTGGTTCGGCGCGAGCTGAAAATCGATCGAAGCTGGTGTGACCTTCACGTTTTCTCCGGCGAGCGCAAGGCGCCCGCGAGCGGGGCGGTCGTGGGGTGCGGACACGACAATTTCCAAGACGGAAGGATCTTCGGTCAGCCACGTCACGTTGAGGTTGGGCGCCGTGCGTTCAAGATCATACATGACGTTGGGCGAGGAGAGGTACCCCATGGCGCTCATTGCAATGTCGAGCCGGTAGAGTGGATCCTGCATCAACGTCACGCGTCGATCCAATGCCGGGAATGTGGTGCTGTACATCCGAAATCGACCCGGCGCCGATACGACAATCTCTTCGCGCCAATCGCCTACCAAATCGCAGACGAGCACTGGAGTGCCGTCCAAAACGGTTGCGTGCCGTCGCCCGCGGAAATCTTCGATGGTCCGGTTCATGATCAACTCGCGTTGCAGGTCTGCATCCCACCAGACGCCCATTCGACCCCATCCCAGGTCCAGCGATCGGTCGAGCAGTCGTCCATCTGCGGCGTGCAACCAACGGTCGCCCGTGGGCTTGTGGTCCACGGAGTCGGCCCCATAGCATTCGGCACCGGCGAACCGGGCATCGATATCCGCGCAAAGGCCGAGAGAGTGAATGTGTCGCGTGGGCGTACGCAGTCCCCAAAGGATCCGTCCGGTGCGGGCGTCTACCATGCACATGCCGTTGCTGGGTTGGCGCGTTTCGATACCGTAATAGATTTCCATTCCGGGACGGCCCGGCCACAAGTCGCCGAGGAACATGTGATCCGGGTGCCCCAGGCCAGTGCACCATAGCGGCGCGCCGGTGTCGTCGAGTACAAGACTACCCAGAATGATTTCATCGCGTCCGTCTTGGTCCACGTCGTACGCCCGCGTGAAGTGTGCACCTTGGCCGAAGAAGCGTCGTCCGTAGTGGCGGCTATCGAAGGACCACAGTCGTCGCAAGGAACGTCCGTCGAAGTCCCACGCGTCCGCTTTCATCACGGTGTAGGTGCCGCGAAGTGCGATCAGGCACGGGGTGCGTCCATCCAAGTAGGCCACCGCGAGTTGGTTTCGACTCGCGTAGTTGTAGCCGCGCAGGTCCTCGCCGAATCCTTCCCGATTCGGCCAGGGAACGCGCGCGCGTTCGCGGCCGGTGGCACCGTCGAGTACCAGCAGCCATTCAGGTCCAGATCGAACGCGTCCATCGGCATCGCGCGGATCGCCTTCGCCTGCTTTGACCGCCACCTCCGCACGGCCGTCGCCGTCCAAGTCGTACACCAGGTACGGCGAGTACCAGATACCTTGTTCGATCGCCCAGCCCATGTCGTAGGACCACAGAAATGTTCCATCCGAACGGTAGGCCTCGAGCCGGTAGGTGCCCGGCGATTTTTTCCAGTAGGCTTCGTAAGGGTCGATGTTTGAGTCCGGGAGCTTGAGGACAAAGTCATACTGCCCATCGCCATCCAAATCGCCTACGCCGCACTTCTGGAATCCCTCGGAAGGATTGCGCAGTGGAAACTCAAACGCAGGGCTTGGGGTGGGGCGGGGGACTTGGGCGGCGACGGTGACTTGAGCCAGAAGCGAACTGGACCCGGCGCGGTACAGCTCGTAGATGCATGCTTGGGCGTCGTTTGGCGCGGAGGAGTCCAGGAAGTCGGTGGTGAGGAAGATCGGTCCCAGCCGTACGACTTGTTCGCCGGTGCGGCGGACCAGTTCAAAGGTGGTGTCGCGAGGATCGGTCTGCAAGAGTCGCCAGCTTAGGTACACTCCGGCTGGCACCCGTTGTGCGATCAAACCTCGATCCAAGCGTTCCCGGATGCGCTGCGAGGCGTGGCCGGTTACCGGCACTGCGGCCGGTGGCATGGGAACGGGCACGAGCGTGATGGTATCGAAGTAGCACGGCCCGGGATTGGCGGGGTCCGAGAACCGATCATCCACGAAAAATTCCACGACTCCATTTGTCACGCGCAGATCGTCCCACACCGGGCTCGAGGTCACGCGGATCCACCGCTGACTGTCCAGGGAAGCGGCGAGACCACGGACGGCGCGAATCAGCAATTCGTAGCGACCGGCCGGCACCTGCGTCAGACGTACGCGCAAGGGTGGCGCGCCCTCCTCGGGCGATGTTCGATCGGCGGAAACCGGTGGGCTGCGAAGCACCGCACCACCGGACCATTTCCGATCCGCATCGCGGTCTTGGGTCCACAGCGTCCAACGATCCGGACGGTGCTCATTCGTAAGCCAAGCCGAAGGTGGATACGAGACTTGTTCGGCTTCCCAGACCAGCCCGGTCGGGGTTTGGGCAAAGGAGATGCAACCTAGCCCGAGCGCACATGCCCAGAGTGCGGGTCGAAGGATCGTGGTGGTTTGTGACTTCCATCGGCAAAACCGGTTCGAAAGAGGGACTATGTACGGCCACATGTTCGGACCTCCTTACGGTTCGTGCCCTCATCCATGGCGAAATGGCACGGGCGTTGGTAAGATACCCCGACCATGGAATCGTGGGCAACCCCACGCGGAATGGAGTTTGAAGATGTTCGACTTCGTCGTTGGGTGGTTTTCGTATCCGGTGGTGGCGGACGTCGTGCAAGCGTTCCGGGACAGCAGTTTTTGGTCCGGGAAGGTCATCGTCGTGATTCTGATCTTGGCCTCCATTGTGGCCTGGTCGGTGATGTGGTCGAAATACCTCGAGTTGCGGGCTGCACAAACCGCGTCGGAGCGGTTTTTGATTGAGTTCCGCCGCCGCGGCAACCCGGTGGCGCTCTTCCTAGAGAACCGGTCGTTTCCGGAGAGCCCTTTGTACCATGTGTATGTCAGTGCGTGCCACGTCATCGCGGAGCAAATCGGGGCGCAATCGTCCAGCCATTGGGGCGGGCCGACGGTCAATCCTTCCGTGCGGTTATCTACCCTGCAGGTGGAAATGCTCCGCCAAGTGGCAGACCGCACCGTGGCCGATCAGGCGTTGAAGCTTGAGCGACGGATGGGCCATCTGATGCTGGCGGTGAGTATCAGTCCGATGCTAGGTCTTCTGGGCACGGTGTGGGGTGTTCTAGATGCCTTTGGTGCCATGGCGCATAAAGGTGCGGCCAACCTGACGGCCGTCGCCCCTGGCATTTCGGCCGCGTTGCTGACTACTGTGGTCGGGTTGCTGGTCGCGATTCCATCGGCCATCGGCTACAACCTGTTGGCGTCCCGCATCCGCACCTTGGTGGTACTGATGGATAACTTCTCGCAAGAGCTGATCGCAGCGATCCAGTTGCGCTTCAGCGCGGAGCCGTGATCATGCCGCGACGGACCACTATTGTCGGGCTCAGCGAGATCAAAGAAATCAACCTCACACCCTTGATTGACCTGACCTTCCTGTTGCTCATCACGTTCATCATCACGTTCCCGATGATCGAACAGGGGGTGCCGGTCAACTTGCCTCAGGGGAAAGCGGAGGACCTGTCCGACCGTACCACGCGGACGATCACGATCGACGCGCAGGGGCGGTTGTTTTTGGACCGGCAACCGATCGACGTCGCCGAGCTGGCCAACCAGATGAAAACGCTGGGGGAGGCAGTGCCGGAGACGATTGTGATGGTTCGGGCTGACGAAAAAGTGCCGTTTGGCCGGGTGGCGGAAGTTCTCCGGATTTTGCACGACGCCAAGATCACGAGGTTGGCCGTCCTATATCGTCCAGAGCGAGGCGCATGACTCGGGCGGGCGACATCGAAATTGTTCTTCGCACCACGGCCATCCACGCGTTGGTGATTCTGGCCTTCGTGGTAGGATCGTGGATTCAGACGGTGTTCATTCGTCCGCGCCGGCCCCAATCGATCATGGTCTTTACGATGCCGGACTTGCCCCCGCGGGCGCCCGAGACTGCCATGCTGGAGCCGAAGGTGACGCCACCGGAGCCCAAGGCGCCCCCTCCAGAGCGGACCGCGACCATCCCGGAACCGACGGAACGTCCTAAACCTAAGGTGCAGGTGAGCCGCGTGAAAGTCACGCGCACCAACGTGCCGCCGGTTCAACCGGCGCCGAAGCTCAGTGCCGACGAAATCCGTCGGATCCTCGCGGCTGGAATGCCGACCGCCTCGCGGACCGCTCGCGACACGTCCGCGGCGGTTCCGGGTGGGACGAGCGATTGGTATTTAGCCGTTGTGCACAAACTCTTATACGACGCGTGGGACCAGCCGACCGGCGCCGGCCTGAGCGCCGGGACGACGGTGTTCGTGTCGTTACGGGTGGCCCGAGATGGGACCGTCGTGCGCTCGGAGATTATTCGCCGCTCAGGGCATTCGATTCTGGACCAGTCCGTACAGCAAGCGCTGGACCGAGTTCGAAAGCTGCCGCCTTTGCCAGATTCTTGGGTTGGACAATACCGCGACATTCAAATTGCGTTTGAGTTGACTCGCGAAGGAGGATAGCTATGGCCAATGAAACCTTCTTGCGTCCAGTCGCGCCTCCGACTGCGGCGCTGTTAGTAGTGGATGTGCAGGATCGCTTGGTTCGGGTGATGCCCGACCCAGAGCGCTTGATTCGTCGCATTGAGCAACTACTTCGAGCGTGTCAGATTTTGCAGGTTCCGGTGTTCGTGACCGAACAGGTGCCGGAGAAAATTGGGCCCACCGTCGAGCCGCTGAGGTCGTTGCTGCCGGACGCACCGCATCCGAAGTCCTCGTTCAGTTGCTGGGGCTGTGAGTCGTTGAAGGCGGCGCTGACAAGCTCCGGGCGGAGCACGGTGATCGTCGCGGGTATCGAAGCGCACGTGTGCGTGTTTCAAACCGTCCGCGATCTTTTGGCGAGAGACTTTCGGGTGCTCGTGGTGGCCGACGCGGTCGACTCTCGTTCTCCCACGGACCGCCAGGTGGCATTGGATCGAATGCGGCAGGCTGGAGCCGAAGTGGCCACGGTCGAAATGCTACTGTTCGACCTGTTGGGCGACGCATCCCACCCTCAGTTCCGCGCGATTCACGCGTTGGTCAAGTAGCATAGGTGGTAGATGCGCGGGGACTCGAACCCCGGACCCGCTGATTAAGAGTCAGCTGCTCTACCAACTGAGCTACGCATCTGCGAGTATTTTGCCATGCGGCTTGGCTTTCTTCAAGTCTCGGGCCGATTGCGTGACTGAGGTGGGCGAGACCACGTGCCGCAGGCGGTCCATTCCGGCGCTTGGGCGCGTGAATGAAAGGGCGAACGTCGTAATCGGGCTTCGTGGTTAGGAGCGTTCATGCCCATACGTCTTCGCGTAGTGCTGCCGAGCATAAGCCGCCGGGCGTAGGGGCAGCGGAGCGTCGGAACTCGAGCGGCCGGCGGGGCGGCCATGAAGTGGACGCGTGTCGAAGGACATGGGGTGTGGACGCCCTCGGCATGCCGCGTCCGCGTGACCCACGTGCGCATGGTTGAATGGCTGTGGCCGCACGGCATTGGGGTCGGGCGAACCAAGGGAAAAAACGGTTCGGTTGTACCCCACGGTTTGGATTGGTCAGGTTCCATGGTGGACGAACAGCGTGTCAAGGTGGCGATTTGGTCCGTGCGTGGACAGGGGGAAAGCGGCGCCCTCAAGACTTGTCGCTCGGGCAATGCTAGCGTAGACTCCAGCGTAGTGGATACAGAAACCACATCAGTCGAACAAGGAGAGCCTCATGAAGCGACGCCATTTCCTTCGATCGGCCACTGGCGCGAGCACGCTGTGGATTCTTCGCAGCGGGGCGTTGGCAGGGCCGACCGCTCCTAGCAACCGTTTGAACATTGCATTGATCGGGGTCTGGGGCCGAGCGTTGGCCCACTACGACTGGCTCAAGGACGAGAACGTCGTAGCGCTCTGCGACATTAACGAACGGCATCTTGCGGAAGCGACCAAGAAATTTCCGAACGCACAAACATACGTGGACTGGCGAAAGTGCCTTGACCAGAAGGGGCTGGATGCAGTCGTTTGCTGCACCGCGGACCATACGCATGCCCATATCGCGACGTGGGCCATCAACCGCGGGCTGCATGTGTACATGGAAAAACCGCTGGCCAATAGCGTGGAGGAAGCGCGAGTGGTGCGTGCGAAGTACCTGGCCAAGCGGGATAAAGTTGCGACACAAGTCGGCACGCAGCGACACGCCCACGAGAACTTCAACCGCATCCGAGAACTGGTACACGACGGAGCAATCGGCGAGCTCAAGGCGGCCTGGGCTTGGGGCAATCGGAAAATTCGTCGCGACGGGTATTTGCCGCCGGCGGGCGATCCACCGGAGTGGTTGCATTGGGACCTTTGGCTGGGCCCGTCGCCGTGGCACCCCTATAACCCCGGCTATTTCTCCGGTGGGCCCGGCGCGAACTGCCTCCAGTGGAACATGTACTGGGATTTTGGCAGCGGCCAGGTGGGGGATATGGGCAGCCACACGATGGACCTGGTGTGGAACGTGATCGACGGCACTCACCCGGTCTCTGCAGAGGGCAAAGGCGAGCCGTTCAATCCGGAGGTGACACCGGTCGAGCTGACGACCACCTTCGAAATTCCGGCCAACTCCTGGCGGCCCGCGATCACTGTGCAGTGGTGCCAGGGTGGTGCCATGCCGAACTCGCCGCGGGAATACATCGACTTGAACAAGATCGGCCATGGGGCCATGTTCAAGGGCTCTCGCGGAGTGTTGGTCTGTGATTTTACGACTCGCGTGCTCATCCCTGTGGGCGAAAAAGACGACATGACCTACTATCAGCCGCGATCCAAGGAACGGCTGATTCCACCCATGGGAGCCTTTGCAGGCGAGTGGGTGCGCGCGTGTAAAAGCAGCGATCACCGCACCTCGTGCAACTTCGACTACGCTGGTATCATGATCGAGATGATGTTGCTCGGGTTGGTGGCCTACCGCGTCGGGAAGAAACTTGAATACGACGGCACCCAGGGCCGTGTGACCAACGTCCCAGAAGCCAACGAATTGCTGTGCCGAAAGTACCGGGAAGGGTGGCCGCTCGATGGCTGATCTGGTGAGTTCCTTTCGCAACGTCCTCCGGTTGGTCCTGGGGGTGAGCCTATTATTCCCTGCAGGCTGCGCTCACATTCCGTGTCCGGCCGCCGGTCGCTACTCCGCCCGCGCATTCCAGCGTGCGGTGGAGAGTTCCGCCCGCCGCGCGTATCCTAGCGTGGTGGTGGTGGCGGTCGAGCGAGTTCCGTCGGGTGCTTCAGAGATGGGGCTCGGTGCTGGCGAACTCCAAATGAGCTGGCAGACCTTCACGGGCGTGGTGCTCACACCGGATGGCTACATTTTGGCGCCGCAACGGTACAAGGCGGATTATCCCGGCCGCATCGAAGTACGGATCGGGCCGGACGTATATCCGGCGCGGCCGGTTCGTTCCAGTGAAAGCCTGGGTATGACGGTGCTCAAAATCCGGCCGCGCGAACCGCTCGTGCCGATTGAACGCCAGCGCACCGCCGACCTGGCTCCAGGCGAATGGGCCGTGATCGTGATTCCCAGCGAGTTGCCCGATGCCGAAGAACGGTTTGTGTTTCCCTCGATTTGCCGCGGCGAATGGCCGGGTCGCTTCCGCAGGTTCGTGGTCACTGGCTTGCCGACGATGGCTCGAGGCGCGCCGGTGCTGAATTTGCGGGGGGAGCTCGTAGGTTGGCTCGACGAGCGGGGAATCTTGTCCGCTCGCGATACGCGCGAGGAGCTCGACCGCTTACTACCGTCCGGCCCGGATCAAGGTGGCTTGGAAAGGGAGCGCAGTCGCGGGTGGCTGGGGGTGGTGGTGGAGCCGGTGAACCGTGACCTTGCGCGAAGGCTTTCGTGGCCGACCTCTGCATTATGGGTCGTCCACGTGGCCAAGGGCAGTCCGGCGGAGAGCGTGGGGCTTCAAAAGTTGGACGTGATCGTCGCGGTGAATGGCCAGCCGCTTCGGTTCAGTGGTCCGCGAGTGTCGGAGTTCTTCTTTCAAACGCTGGGCCAGGAGCCCGGCCGGCGGTTCCACTTGAAAGTGTTGCGCGACGGCCGATCGGTCGAGTTGAGTGGCACGTTGGCGCGCCGGCCGGTCCCCGAAACCTTTCAAGCCGATGACTTGGGCCTCACCGTGCAAACCGTGGCCGATTACGATGTGGTCCAGCGGAACCTCTTTGTCGACCATGGCGTGTTGGTCACCGCCGTCGCGAAGGGAGGTCCGGCCGCCACGGGAAGTTCGTTCGGTCGCGGGTTAATTCAAACCGGCGATGTCATCGTGGAACTGGATGGGCGTTCAACGCCGAATGTGAAGGCGTTCCGAACTGCCCTCGACGACGTTCGGCGTCGCGACGCGGATGTTGTGCTCATTCGCTGCGTTCGGGGCCGCACGACGGAGTTCGAGGCGTTGAACCTACGGATCGGAAAAACGGGGCGACAACCGTGAGTTTGCGACGTTGGGTTTGGGTCTGTTGGGTAGTCGGGGCCGCGGCGGTGCGGTGCGTGGGTTCGATGAATGGACCGCCGCCGGCGCTGGACATCCCCGACGATGTCGTGCGCCGTGTGGATCCCTCGGTCGTGGCGATCCAACACGAACGCGCAGCGGGCAGCGGTTTCTTTGTCAGCGAGGACGGCTACATCCTCACCAACGGCCATGTGGTACGGGGTTCGGACGAGGAGGATCCTACCCAACCGGCGCGTTCGATCACGGTGATCCTGTATGACGAGCAGAAGTTCCCTGCGCGCGTGATTGGGTTTTCCCTTGACCCCGATGTCGCGCTGATCAAGATCGATCCGCCTCGGCCAATGCAAGCGGTCACGTATGCGGATTCTCGCTCGGCCCAGGTGGGCCAAGTTTGCTTCGCCGTGGGGACGCCGATTGGACTGAAGCGGACGTTCACGCGGGGTATTTTGAGCAATGTGGAACGTGCCGACTTAGGCACGGAAACGCGTGTGTTTCAAACCGACGCCGCCATCAACCCTGGCAACAGTGGGGGGCCGCTGTTCGATCGCGAAGGGCGGGTCTTGGGCATCAACACCTACGCGGGTCGCGGAAACAACTTAGGCTTCACGCTGCCGATCCACGTGGCCGAAGTCCTACGGCAGCACTTTCTCAGGCATGGCCGCTTCGTCCGGGCATGGGTGCCCGTATTTCTGACGTCGGAAATCTATGACGAGCTAGCACGAGCGCTCCGAGTCGAACGGGGGGTGCTGATTTCCTATGTCCTTCCTGGCAGTGCCGCGTGGAAGGCTGGCCTGCGGGACGGCGATGTGCTCGTCGAGGTGGACGGGCAACCGTGCAATGCGCGGCGGCGTGTGGAGCTGCTGGACTTCGAGTGGGAGCAGACGATTCGGAACCCAGGAGAACCTGTTCGCTACACCGTGCTTCGCGGCCCACCGTCCCAGCGTCAACGGTTGACGATCACGGCCAAACTCGAGGCCATGGAGCCCTTGCCCCGTTTCGGCCGGCATGTGGGAGAACTTGCCGAACGCCGATACGAGGCCTTGGGCTTGGGCATATGGCCCATCGTATCGCTTCATCGCATCGTCCACGCACTGCCCGACACGCCCGGGGTGCTGGTGGCTTCCGTCCAGCCGTCGAGCCCAGCGGCGCGGGCCGGTCTGCGACAATTCGATATTCTCAGCCACGTTGCCGGTCAGCCGTGCGCCGATTTTGGTTCATTCGTCCGCGCATTCGAGTCCGAGCTGGCACGACGGTCGCCGACGATTGAGCTGATGGTCACCCGAGGTCACCGTACCCTTCCCACGGCATTGGCGCCGCACTATACCCTCCACGGCCTTCGAACGCTGTTGGTCCACACGGACGATGAGCCCGCCATGGTGGACTTGGTCGCCTGGGAACTTCTGGCCATGGGGGCCAGCCTCCATCGGAGCAAACCGGAGATCCCCATCGAGATGGCGACTCAGACTTGGGGGATGGTGGTTTTGTTCGGTAACCGTGGATGGTCCGCCGCCACGACCAACCTCGCCGAGGTGCTGTCGCAAACGTGGAAAAACCATGGCGTCCTCGCGGCCGCCGGGGCCTCCGTCTGTGTGCCCATGGCCGTGATCTCCGAGCTGAAACACAAGCGTGTGACTACTGCGCCCGCGTGGTCCAGCCAGGTCGTTCAGTTGGGAGGGAAGTATACGGGCAAGGACGTGGAAACCGACGGCCGTTGGGTGACGGGGACGGCGACCGAGCGCGCCACCGTTCGGGCGTTCCTTCGCGCCATCCATCGGGTGGCCTGGGCCACCGTGACCGATGGTGAACCCACAGAGGAAGAAGGCGAAGATTCGAGCGATAGCGCCGAGGAAGAGCCGGACATTGACCCCGGCCCTTGAACCGTTTTCGGAGCACCCACGAAGGCCACGCGGTGATGAACTCACGGAAGATCGCCGAGAGGTACTTGGTCCAACCCATCGCGGAATGGTTGCGCCGCCCACGTGCTCGGCTTCAGCCGCTCATTGCCCGAACGGGGCGACCCAACATCGATCTCGGGCGCGTGGCCAAGGAGACGGAGCAGGTGGCTACGGTGGCCGAACCCATTGTGATCCATGACGCTTCGCACTGGGCGACGGTGGTCGAACAACTGCCGCCGGATGTGGATGCGATTCTGCCGGTGAGCGTTCCGGCCTATCCAACGGAATGGTGGAATTCTCACCCATGGCCCTTGCTGCGGCGCCGACTGCCGGTGATTTTCTGGCCCATCCTGGACCACGACGAACCGGATTTTTGGCGGTGGTCCGCCACGGATATGTTGTCGGCCCTTGGCGTAGAGGTGTACCTGGCGCCGAGCCGGCAAGGGGCGGATCGTCTGTGCCGCGCGCTCGCGATGCGCCGCTTCTTGAAATCGTCCGCGTTGGTTGTGTTCGGCGAGCAAAACTTTCCATGGAACGCGCACGCGGCGGGGCCGCTCGTGCAGCGGCACTTGGGTACCCAAATTCGTGTGCGGCCCATTCAAGACATCCGAGAGCGCGCGGCACAAGTGGACGAACGTGCAGTCGACGAGCTGTGGGCGATGCGGCATCGTCGGTACCAGCTCGCCGGCGTGCGCCCCGAAGAGCTGCGGACGGCGCTGCGAGCGACGATCGCGATCCGGAACATCCTCCACGAAGAACGCGCACTAGGATTTGGCGTCAACTGCTTTGGGGACCTCATCATCTCTGGGGCTCGCGACGTGCCTTGCTTGGCCCAGACGCTGCTCCGCGAGGAAGGGTTCATTGCATCGTGTGACGGCGACTTCCTCGCGATGCTGAGCATGGTCCTAACCAGCGTATACTTGGACCTGCCCTGCATGATGTCCAACATGTACCCCGTCTCCTACCAGGGGGCGCTCCGAGATCATTTCGGAGGGCACCCGCTATCGCCTTCGCGAAAGTACCCACGGCTACGTTGGCGTCGAATGGCTCGATTGGGGCACTGCGGATTCGTGGGAGTCGTTTCGCCGGAGATGACGCCGGAGGGGCGCGTGGAACTTCGCGATTGGGGCGGTACCTACGAAATTCCGCGCGACGGACGCGGATGCGGCAACGCGGGCCGCTTGATTGCGGGACAGCGCTTCACGGGCGTGGAACTCAAATTCGACGGCGCGACGCTGGTGGTGGCTGGCGGACGAGTTCTGGAGACCACCGAGCACCGAGGGATGCCCTATTGCGAACGAACCGCGCTGCTCGAGTTCGACGATCTAGAGAAGTTCGTGGCGAACATCTCGCGAGAACACGTGGTGCTCAGTTACGGAGATCACCGCGATAGCTTTCGCATTCTTGCGCGCGTGTTGAGGTTGCGGTTGGTGGAGTGTTGAGAACCAGGGCGCCGGACCGTGTACCTGGGCGTGGACATCGGAACGAGCAAAATTGCTCTGGCTATGGTGGATGCTCGCGGCACTGTCCGAGTAGTCCGCTCCGTACCTCACCAGGCACAACTCCGTCGTCCGCCAGGACGGGCCGAGCAGTGCCCTCACCGCATTGCAAGTTGCGTCCGATCTCTCGTGCGATCGCTGCCAGTGGAACTTCGGCGTCAGGTGCGGGCCATCGGTGTGACCGGGCAGATGCATGGGGTGTTGTTGGCCGATCGTTCCGGTCAGCCGCTGACACCCTTCGTGACCTGGCAGGATGCTCGGGCGTTGGTGCCGGACGCGAACTGGCCCGGACGGTCGCGACTGCGCTGGCTTCAGCGGCACACGGGTGTGCCGGTGCAGGCTGGGTATGGTCTAGCGACGTTGGATTGGTGGCGCGCTCATTCGCAATGGCCACGGAACGCCGCATGGGTGGTGACGATTGCCGATTGGCTCGTGTGGGACTGGTGTGAACTGTCAAGGCCGATCATGGATGAAACCATGGCCGCCGCGTGGGGAATCTGGGACATGGTGCGGCGGAGGATTTCACTGCGGGGGCCGCTGCGTTGCCTGCGAGCCGTCGCACCGGAGGTCCGGCCGATGGGTATGTGGGCCGGAACGCTTGGCGCGCGCACGGCACGCGAGTGGGGCGTTGCGGCCGGCGTACCGGTCATGCTGGCCACGGGCGACAACCAAGCCTCTGTGTACGCGACGATTCATCACCCGCATGAAGAAATCGCCTTGACGATCGGCACCGGCGCACAGATCTCCGTGGTGGTGGACCGGCCGGGTCGACCGCCACTGGGAGCTTCGTGGGAGTCTCGTCCCTATCGGGGTCGGTGTGCACTCTGGGTCGCAGCGTCGCTCAATGGCGGCGCTGCATGGGCCGCTGGCGCGGCCATGCTCCGGCGGTGGTGCTCGCAGTTGACCGGCGTGGCTCCAAAGTTGGATCGAATGCTCGCCGCCATGAACCGCTTGGGGTTGCGCGCGCGGCAGCCGTGGCGCGTGGTCCCGGTTTGGTCCGGAGAGCGATTCGCGCCCGAGCTGCGGGGCGAGGTGCACGGCATCGGGCTTCAGAACATGGACGTAGGGTCGTTCGCGCGGGGGCTGGCGGAAGGAATTGTTCGCAACCTCCAATCGCTCCTCCCGGCGGGCATTCTACAGGGTCGAACCCGAGTAGTGGGTAGCGGGAACGCATTGCGCAGGAACGCCCTTCTTCGCCGCGCCGTGCGAGAAGCGTTCGGCTGCCCGCTCCGCTTGACCCCGTTTCAAGAAGAAGCTGCCGTCGGAGCAGCAAAGCTGGCGAGAGACGCGGAGCAAAATTCTCACGATCGAGGCCACGTCACAGGGCCTCGGGGTTAAAATTCTCTCCAGCGCGCCGGCTCATTTCTGGATAAAGTTCCGCAGATGTCGCGCAGCCGTTCGGATTGCCCGTTGTCGTCCCTCGAGTGAACGTCCAAAGGTGTCGTCCTCCACTTCGATGCACACCGGCCCCTGGTAGCCCACTGACATCAGCTCGCCGATGAACCGACCCCAGTTGATCTCGCCGAGGCCCGGGATGCATGGTTCGTGGTATTGCAGCGGTGTGGCCAGAATGCCCACGTCGTTGAGACGATCGCGTCGCAATCGGACATCCTTGGCGTGCACATGAAAGATCCGATCGCGAAATTCTCGAAGTGGCACCAGCCAATCCATATGTTGCCAGACCAGATGAGAGGGGTCGTAGTTCAGCCCGAAGTGCGGGGAGGGGATTTCTTCGAACATCCGCCGCCAAATCGCCGGCGCGTGCGCCAGGTTTTTGCCACCCGGCCATTCATCGCGGGTGAACAGCATCGGGCAGTTCTCAATTCCGATGCGCACCCCATGGTCCTCCGCGAACGCCACCAGCGGTTTCCAAACCTTTCGGAAGGTCGGCCAATTCTCTTCCACGCTCCGCGTCCAATCGCGCCCGATGAACGTGTTGACCTGTTGCAGCCCAAGAAGTTCGGCCGCCAAGATGACTTTGCGAATATGTTGGATTGCGGCGCGGGACACCTCTGGGTTCGGATCCAGTGGGTTCGGATAGTATCCCAGGCCGCTGATGGCGACGCCGTATTTTTCGAGAATGGCGCGGATGCGGGCTACTTCGTCCGAGGAAAGCCGGTTGACGTCAATGTGGGTGACCCCGGCATACTTGCGTTCCGCCTTTCCCACGGGCCAACACATGATCTCCACGCACTCGAACCCTTCGGCCGAGGCGAACTGAATCACAGACTCGAAGTCCAAGTCCGGCAGGATGGCGCTCACGAAGCCTAATTGCATGGCCGCAACTCCTGAGGCGGCACGCCGAATTGTCGGCAGCGTACCAAGCCATGGGAACTGTGACCCACACGGCATGGCAAAGTCAAGCTCTTTACAGAAGTCCGCCAAGGTTCGGCGGATGAATGGCGGATGGCAGCTTGGCGACGACTCCAGGCGGGGGAGTTCGTATGAAGGCGCGAACAGTCCAGTCGGTGGCGCGGAAGAGCGAACATGAGTTGTACGGCGACTGGCGAGAAGCCTCCCAGCCTCAGCCCGGCACAGTCCGGCGTGGTGGGTTAGCGCACGGAGTTGCTTGTAGACCTGCACGGCAGGGCGGGACACCCCAGACCCACCAAGGCGCTGCCGGTGCAGGTCGGCATGTGCGCGAAAGCGCTTGTGCCGCCCAACGACCGGTGCCACAGCTCTTCCCTGTCCAAGCGTTGGAAATCTTCGACGTTCCGCGTCCAAAGGTTGGAATGTATGGAGTGAGTGATGCCGGAGATCGCCGGGTCTGTGGGCGTTCGAACGGGCCAGGGTAAGGTCGAACGGTGAACGGAGGGGGCGAATCATAAGAGGCGCTCGGGGTCCGAATCCAGACGACTTGAATTGCCACGCCCGAGTGGGCACGATGGCACGACTTTGAGGAGTTCGTTTCGACGATGAGCTTTGAGTGGGTGCGAACCAAGAGTTGGATCCTCGCAGCATGTTGGGCGGCGACAGCCTTCGCCCAGTTGCCCGAGGACGTCGCGCGGTTGGCCGCGCAGCGCGAGCAACTGCGCCATGCGGTCGGGCGCGTGCGGACGCCGGAACAACGTACGGTCTTGCTGGAGCAACTCAGTCGCGTTCAGTGGGCCTTGTTGTGCGATCCTCGTTGGACGGAGGAAAAGGTGCCACACCAGGTGGCCCCAGGCGACACATTGAGCCGAATTGCCCGACGCTACCGTACGACGTCCGAATTGCTCGTCAAAAGCAACCGGATCCGTGGGGATCGTCTGAACGTCGGGGACATTCTGTGGGTGCCGACTGGCACTGTGGAGTTGGTCGTAGACAAGTCCGCGAACACGCTTACGGTGTTCCGAAATGGGAAATTCTTCTGCCAGTATCGTGTGGCGACGGGCGTGAACAACTGCACGCCGGTCGGCGAATTCACGATCACCGAGCGGGTGGAGCGGCCCACGTGGTGGCGGCCAGAGGACAATCGTCCGATTCCATACGGCGACCCAGAGCATGAGCTGGGTACGCACTGGCTGGCATGGAGTTTGAAAGGATTCGGCATTCACGGAACGAACAAACCCGAAAGCATTGGAACCCAGGCCAGCCGAGGTTGCGTCCGAATGCGGAACGAAGATGTGGCAGAAGTGTTTGCGCTAGCGCCTGTGGGAACCCGTGTGCGCGTGGTCGAGAGCTCCGAACCTGGGGGAACGTTGGGCACGGTGGGGTCGAGCCAGGGGCCACCAAGCTAAATTGCGCTGCGCTGAATCGCCGAGCGCGAGCGAATTAATGCGCCTGGAACAGGGACTGTTCCCGTTGGGCGCAAGGTTTCCGACTGGCTCCGTCACTTGCCGACGAGTGCGAAGCCAGTGGCACGGGATAGCCCGCGAGCGCGGCGTCGGGTCCCTGGATCCGAGTGGGTGTGAGCCGAACCGTAGGGAAGGAAGAAAGCGAAGACTCGATCCAAGCGTTCAAAATTGTGTGCCGTTTGGATGCAGTCGGACCGGGATGGGATGCCGCGGCTTCAGTTGTGGAGAGGCGAACGCTACGTGTATTTAGGTGCGGGCCCCCATCCAATGGCTGAGCGCCAAGCCCCACGTCATCCCTGCCTCAATTCGGCTGCGCTCGCCATCGTCATGGTTTTGATCCAGCGAAGGCTTTTGGATATAATATGTGTGCAATACGCGGGTGTAGCTCAACGGTAGAGCTCCAGCCTTCCAAGCTGGCTGTGACGGTTCGACTCCGTTCACCCGCTCCAACTTTTTCTGGGCGAATATTTGGATCGGCGATAGCGGCAGTTCGGTTGCTTCGTGCGGAGCCCAGGTGAGCTCAGCGTCGCAGCCAGCCCCGCGCGATCAATTCTTCTGCAATCTGAATGGCGTTTTGCGCTGCGCCTTTCCAAATGTTGTCCCCGCTGCACCAGAGGGCCAAACCATGTTCAAAACTCGGGTCACGCCGGATCCGGCCGACCAGTACTTCATAGCGACCGGAGGCCCAAATGGGCATCGGGTAGACCGCGTTGGTGGGGTCGTCCACGAGTTCGACGCCCGGCGTGTTGCGCAGGATCTCCCGCGCACGTTCGGGCGTGATCGGCTGCTCGAACTCGGCATGAATCGCCACGCTATGCCCATTGAACACCGGCACGCGCACGCAGGTGGTCGTGATTTGGATGTCCGACACCCCGAGAATTTTATGAGTTTCGCGCCGCATTTTCTGCTCTTCCGTGCTCTCGCCGGAGGGGTCTTTGAACGAGCCAACCGAGGGCAACACGTTGAAGGCAATCTGGTGCGGGTAGACCTGGTGGGTCATGGGTTCGCCGACGGCCCAAGCGCGAACCTGTGTTTCCAGCTCTCGAATGGCCGCACTTCCGGTCCCGGAGACCGCTTGGTACGTGCAGGCGATGAAGCGACGTAGCCGGGCTGCGCGATGTAACGGCGCCAGCGGCATCAGGGCGATAATGGTGCTGCAGTTTGGGTTGGCGATGAATCCCTGGTGATGCTGCAATGCCTCTGCGTTGATCTCGGGGACCACGAGGGGCACCCGCGGGTCCATGCGGAAGTCATCCCCGTTGTCAATTACGATCGCCCCGCGTCGCACGGCTTCCCAGCCCAGGGTCTGGGACGCGCCTTTCTCGCCTTCGGTGCCGGCGAAAAAAGCGATGTCCACATCGTCGAACTCTTCGGGCGTGGCCGTCCGCACGTCGTAGGAGATCCCGTCGATCACCTCCGTCCGCGCGCGGCGGGCCAAGACTTTCAGGGATGCCATGGGGAACTTTCGAGCGTGAAGAAGGCGGATCATTTCCGTCCCGACCGCTCCGACCCCGACGACAGCTACGCGCCAGTTCATCGCTTTATCCTTTCGGTTGTCCGTGCGCCACTCTGTCCGCCACCATGTCGCCCACTTCCGTGGTTGTATAGCCCATGCGTCCAGCGGCCAGACTCTTGAGACGGCGGCTGGTCACGAACATCACCGCCTCTTCGATCGCATTGGCCGCCGCCTCTTCTCCGAGATGGCGCAACATCATTAGGCCTGCACAGATCGCCGCCAGCGGGTTGATCACGTTCTTCCCGGTGTATTTCGGGGCGGACCCGCCGATGGGCTCGAACATGCTGACGCCTTCCGGATTGATGTTGCCACCGGCGGCGATCCCCATCCCGCCTTGCGTGATGGCCGCGAGGTCGGTGATGATATCGCCGAACATGTTGCCGGTGACGATGACGTCAAACCACTCGGGGTTCTTGACCATCCACATGCAGAGCGCGTCCACGTGGTAGTACTCCCGTTTCACATCGGGGTACTCCTTCGCGCCCATCTCGTGGAACGCTCGTTCCCACAGATCGTACACGTACGTGAGGACGTTGGTCTTGCCGCACAAGGCCAGCGTTTTGCGCGGACGGCGTCGTGCAAGTTGAAACGCGTACTTCAGGCACCGATCTACTTGAAAGCGCGTGTAGATGCTGGTCTGAATGGCCACTTCGTGGGGCGTGTTCTTGAGCGTGAAACCGCCCGCGCCGGTGTACAGGTCGCCGGTGTTCTCCCGCACGACGATGTAGTCGATGTGCTCCGGCCCCTTATCCTTGAGCGGACATTCCACGCCCGGGTACAACTTCACCGGTCGAAGATTGATGTATTGATCCAGTTCGAACCTCAGCCGCAACAGGATCCCTTTTTCCAGAATTCCGGGCTTGACGTCGGGATGGCCGATCGCACCGAGAAGAATGGCATCGACCTCGCGCAGTTCGTCCAACACGCTGTCCGGCAGCAGTTCGCCGGTTCGAAGATACCGGTCGCCTCCAAGGTCATACTCGTGGAAATCCAACCCAAACGTGAACCGCTGGGCGGCAGCGCGTAGAACCTTGACCGCTTCGCGCACCACTTCCGGGCCGGTGCCATCGCCCCCGATGACTGCGATCTTGTATGTTCTCATTCGATCCCTGCCTACATGCCTGCCTGCTCAGGTCGCCGTCACGACCACCGTCGCGGCAGTAGGCGGCGAACTATACCGTTTTTTGTCCAATTCGGCAACTGCGGCACTGTTGCATCACGCCCATTGCAGTCTTGCGATTGAACCAAACGGTACCACGGAATGCGGCTCTGCACTCCGTCGCCGCGCCGATGCGCCACCCCCATCGCCCGTACATGGCGGAGTTCATTGCCAATGCGACGGCGCACTACCTCGCAGCGGTGGAGACATGAGGCATCGTGATCACTGCAGCAGAGTGGAAACGAATCGCGAGCGGTCCACTCGCGTCGCAGACCCTCGCAGAGTTCCAATGGCCCCGTGGACGTTCCATCGGGGCCGTGCGGGGTACGATGGAGCCAGCTCGCCGGCGGGCTTAAAGTCACCGTGGATTGGGGGCGATTGGTTTTCTCAATGCACGCGGGCTTCCGCGGTCGAGTACAGTGGTAAACCGACAGTTCAGCTGCAGCGTCCGGTTCATTAGGTGGCCCGGATGTGGCGATCGTTGGACTTCCGGCGTACGCCGCGGCCGACGTCTCGTTCGAAGCCATCCGCGAGTGCTGCTTCGCAGCGTGGCCGCTCGTCCAGAAGCTTCGCGCCATTGGGTTGGTTGTGCTTCATGATGCAGTGCACTCGGGAACGGCCCACTTGGTGCTCCAGTCGTCCCCAGAGCGCCGCCTGGGATTCTGCATTTGACGGAAACACTAAGCTGGGGCATAGTGCGTGCATGAGATTCACCGTGAGTACCAGCGATTTGGACACCGCCTTGCAGCAAGTCCGGCGGGAAATTTCCAGCGCGTTGGCGGACACGATTCTCGATCGGCTGAACTTTGATCTCGCGGAGTTCCTCGGCGCGGGAAAGATGCTACGTGCGCGCGCGGTGGTGCGGCTGGCTATGTCCATGGGCCACCCACTTGAACCCGCCGTGCGCGCCGCCGCGGCTGTCGAAATGGTTCACGGCGCGAGCCTCCTGCATGACGATGTCATCGATGGCGGATGGGTCCGTCGCTCTCGACCCACGCTGTGGGCCGTCCACGGGGCAAGGATTGCCATTTTGGTGGGGGATGTCCTGTTGGGCCGTGCGCTCGGGGTGTTGACTGCCGCTGGGCGTCCGGCTTGGGTGGATGCATTGGCCGGTGCGGTGGCAGAGGTCTGTCAAACTGAGACTGAGCAAGAACTGCTGTTGCGAGGACAGACCGCGGGATGGGAGGACGTCCTTCGCATCGCACGCGGCAAAACTGGGCCGTTGTTTGCGTTTGCCGCGTTGGCGGGATCGGGCGGCGAGGGCCCGGTGGCTGATGCTGCGCGCGAAGCGGGCTACCTAGCCGGTACGGTGTATCAGATCTCGGATGACTGGCTCGATCTGGGCGGGAATCCGGAACGCGCCGGTAAGACTCTCGGAACCGATCAGTTGAGAGAGAAACCCACAACCGCCAACGTCGCAAGGATTTCTCGTCCAGAAGTGGTCACTTTGGTGGAGACGTTACTCGAGCGATCGCGTGGTCTCCTATCCGAGTGGCCCGATGCACTTCGGGGTTGGGATGCATTTCTCTCGCTCGATTTGAAGCCCGCCGTGGCGGCGAATCTTCGGGAAGCCGCAGCGAAAAAGTCCGTCCATGCGTAGGATCGGCTGGTGGATGGGCCTCGGCCTCGTCGGCAGTTCGGTCATCTCTTGGGCGCAGTGGCCTTGGAGGATCGAGTTTGACCGTTGGCCCGATGGCTACGTGGTCCGGGGACGGCCAGGGACTCCCATGGCGATGTTCGAGCTGGTGCAAGTGCCCGATGCAGTCGAAGGTTATGCACTCCGCATGAAGGCGGACCGTGCGACCGGTTCGTTGTTGATTCCGGTGCCGCGGTTGGAAGGCGTTGGGTCCTTAGTGTTACGGTGGCGGTGGCGCGTCCTGGAGTTTCCTACGAATGCAGATGGCCGCGACGCTCGGCGCGACGACCAGGCGATTGGGATTTATGTGGGCACCGAAGGCGGATGGCGGCGACGGGCCTTGGCTTACCGTTGGGAGACCGAGACTCCCGTGGGGCAATCCGGAGAGGCCGTATACGCTGGGGGCCTCGTTCGCGTCCGATGGATTTGCGTGCGCAACGCCAAGGATGGCGCAGGGCGGTTTTTGACTGAGGAGCGCAACCTTATGGCTGACTGGCGGGAGGCCTTCGGGGATTCCCTTCCTAGCTCGGTGGCGATCAGCGTCAGTTGCAATAGCCAATACACTGGCACGAAGGCTTCTGCAGAATTGGATTGGATCGAACTGGCTACGAGCACCAACCTAGCGCCCCCGGCTGTGGCCAAATGAATCCCGTGCGGTTGGTCCACCGCGGACCGCGAGACATCGGGGCCAACTGGACGCCGCCGGGGAAACGCGATGAGACTTGAAATCATGGAGCTTTGTGTTCGCGGATTTGAGGATGCGTCCCCCCCCGCGAGCGCCGCTCCTTTTCTGGCAGTCCGCCCTCAGCGAGGCAAGCGACACGCATGTCGGGGCGGTGGGGCTCAAATCACCGTTGTCGGCCAAGGGTTTCCGCCCGCGGCGAAGTGCCCGAAGGACCGGTAGTTCATCCCTCTGGGTTCCATCACGCTGTGGCCGGCCAAAGGTTGGATGAGGCGGTTCCGAACCTGTCCAACGTTTGGAAGCTCGGCAGCCTGGATCGTCTGATGAAGCTACGGACGCACGCGGGGCTGGACAAAATCCAAGGCGCTCCTAAAGTCGCCACGGGAAGGAGATGCGTTGTGCGACCGAAACGTGTGACGCCAAGGAGGTACCCCGTACAAGCCTGTATCGCATTCGGTCCTCACACGCACCACACATTGGCCGAACGAGAGGCCGCGAACAGCCGACCGCTCCGGTAGGGCCGTGTCCCATACCTGCACGTTGCCGCGCACGCGGAGATTCCTGGCACAGGAACGTACACGGTTGAAGGTGTCGGATTCCGGCAAATCTGACCAAGTCCAGGGGGCGTGACGGGGTTCAGCAGTCGGTTCGGCAAGCAAGCGAGGAAGGTGATCAAGCGTGGCTCAGTTGTCGCCAATCACGCGGATGATAACGCAGGCGTGACTGGGCCTTATGACTCGTGGATCGCTCGGCGACGTGGGCGGAGAAGGAGATCGAAAAGGGCATTCGTGGAGGTGGCGAAGAGATGATTGGGACGAACCCGGACGGAAGCGAGGGCGAACCAAGTCGCGGAGCGTACGGCTCGGCGTGCGCCGACCCCACTGTCGGAGCTAGGGAAGGCTCCTAGTGTCGGCCCGCTGGTCCTCGCCCGTGCGCAAGAAGAACGGAAGAGCCCCAAGAAGACGAACAAGAGGCTGACCGACGCGCTTTCAGAGAGGATTGGACGCTTCCGGCCCTGAATCGTTCAAACCTAGAACGACGAGACGGCTTGTGGGGGTGCGAACGGTGGCGTTCGCACACGGAGGGCGAAGTCTGGCGAAACTTTACGCGGGTGGTGTGCCATGGGCGGGAGGTTATGGATCGTTGCCGGTGGTGCAGCATACTCCGACGCACCACATAGTTTCGGCGCGAAAGGCCGCAAAGCAACTTAGGGTGCCGAAGAGCGCGCTGACGCACCCGGCAGGCGTGGGGCGATTCCGCCGGTGCAACACCGCGTGCGCCGGCCTGTGGACTATGGATACTCTGGGCCAGGGAAACCAATCCTCGAGGAGCTTCGACCGATGTTGCGTCGGTATGGGCTCGGTAGTTCTCGGCGAGACTCCCGGGCGCGAACGCGGAAACCTTCGGGCGGCCTACGGAGAGGCGATATGCGATTGGGCGAGGGCGGCGTGAAGCTCTTGGTCCAAGATCTCCGCCGCACGAGCCGCCGCACCCGGTTGACCGAGCTTGGTGTGGACTTCGTGGTAGCCGAGGAGCATGGCTTGGCGTTGGGGCGTATCGGTCAGCAACGGTTCGATCACGTCCGCGAGGCGAGCCGGTGTGGCCTCATGTTGGATCAGCTCGGGGCAAATCCCCCGGCCGGCGATGAGGTTGACCATGCCGATGTACGGCACGCGGATGAGGCAACGGCCCAGCAGGTAGCTGAGCGGGTGGGCTCGATAGACGACGACTTGCGGGCAGTCGAGCAACGCTGCTTCCAGCGTGGCAGTGCCCGATGTGACCCAGGCGGCGGTGGCTTGCCGCAGCACATCTCGCGTGCGGCCCACGGCCACCGAAAATCCGACGGACCGTGGAGAGCGTTGCGCAATGAGCCGACGGGCGAGTTCGGCGGTGACGTCGTTGGCGGCTGCGACGATGAAGGCAGCATTGGGGTGGCGAACTCGAATCTGTTCGGCCGCCGCCAGCATAATGGGAAGAATCCGCCGCACTTCTTGGCGGCGACTTCCTGGCAACAATCCCACGCGCGGTTGGCCAGATCCCCATTCGGCCAACGGGGCAGTGGTGAAACCGGTCAGCTCATCCACAAAGGGATGGCCGACGAAATCCACCGTCAATCCGGTGTCGCGGAACAGCTCACGCTCGAAGGGAAAAATCACCAAAAGGCGATCCACCGTTCGGGCCAGCGTCCAGATTCGAGAACGATGCCAAGCCCAGACTTGTGGGCAGATGAAGTAGAGAACGCGGAGGCCGCGGCGTTTGAGGGCGCGCGCGAGCCGCAGGTTGAACCCGGGGTAGTCCACCAAAATGGCCAGATCGGGGGGGCGGGATTCGACGCGCCGGAGGATGTCGCGCCACATACGTCGCACAAGACCGGCATGCCGCAGCACTTCCAGAAAGCCCATGATCGCCGTCTGGCGCACATCGTAGAGGAGTTCCGCGCCGGCGGCGCGAAGCCGATCGCCGCCGATGCCCCAAAGTTCCGCGTTCAGCCCTCGCTGCTGCCAGGCCCGGACAACGGCACCTGCGTGGAGATCTCCGGAAACGTCGCCGGCGACGATCAGGATGGAAGGCTTCATGAAGGGCCGGCGTCGAGGCGGCGGTGAATCTCGATGGCAAGTTGCAGCGCGCGGGCGGCTTGGCGGCCGTCCACGACCGGCTCGGCGTGGCGCTGGACGCAGTCCACGAACGACGCTAACTCGTTCGCCAGCGGTTCGCCTCGCTCGATTGGGATCGCTTCGCGGACGATGCGGCCGTTCTGCAGGCGGTAGATCTCGCCGTTTTGGTTGAGGTAGTCGAGCGACACGTATGCATGCTCGTAGAACACACGGATCTTTCGCATGCGGTCGGGGCTGATCCGGCTTGCCGTGACGTTGGCGATGGCGCCGTCTTCAAACTGCAGGCGTACGTTGGCGATGTCCTCGGTGCGGCTCAGCACGGGCACGCCCACCGCGTGGATTTTCTGGACGGGCGATCGTACCAAATGCAAGAGTACTTCGAGGTCGTGGATCATGAGGTCCAAAATCACGCTTACTTCGGTTCCGCGGGGAGGCCCATCGGGTCGTGGAGGTGGGTAGGGAGCAAGCCGATGGGCTTCGATGAAACGCGGTCGGCCCCCGATGTTTTCCAGGACGCCGAGGACCGGATTGAATCGTTCCACATGCCCAACTTGAAGGATGAGCCCCTTCCGCTCCGCCAGCTCGACCATTTCGCGTGCTTCCTCGGTGGTGACCGCGATGGGTTTTTCGACCAACAGGTGAACGCCTCGCTGGAGCAGCTCGACTGAGACGTCGCGGTGCCGATCCGTCGGGACCACCACACTGGCCGCTTCCACCAGGTCGGCCAGTTCTTGAAGCGAGTGAGCGGCTCGCGCGCCAAACCGTTGGGCGATGGTTTGTGCGCGCTCCGCGTTGATGTCATACACGGCGACCAACTGGGCCGTGGGAAGCTGGGAATAGATTCGGGCATGGTGTTCGCCCAACGCGCCCACGCCCACCACGCCTACGCGAGTTCGTGCCGTCATGAAACTTCCTCCGGTGACACTGGTTCGCTTGCCGGAAATGCGATGACGCTCATGCCCCAACGATCCGCCAGCTCGATCAGTTTCGGCCGCTCCAGGAGAATTGTGCGCCCCGCTTCGACCGCCAATGCGGACGCACGGGCTTTGCGGAGCACTTTCATGGTTTGTAGTCCCACCACGGGAATATCGTAACGCATGTCATGTCCCGTCCGCGCGGTTTTGACCACGACAGCTCCGGGACCGCCCAAGCGGCCGCCACGCCGGATGGCTTCATCGGTGCCCTCGAACGCCTCGACGGCGAGGATAACGCCGTCCTTGACGACCACAGTTTGCCCTACCTCCAGCGCACTGGTGGCCTTTGCAACTCGGCGGCCGAGTTGAATATCGGCTTGTTCCCGATCGTCGGGAGGCCGGCGAGTCAGAACGCCCGGGGGCGGCATCGCCGTCTCCATAAAGGAGTCGGCGCGGTGGACACGGATTCCCAACTCTTCGATCTTGCGAACCACGGCGCCGAAAATAGTCCGTGCGTTCCACGCGGGTAACGATTTCAGCAAGGCCCACGCGTCGGCGTCCGGACGGACGCGGAACAAGTTGGTGGGGGCGATTTGCCCCGCCATCACGGCGTCCCGGATGCCCAACTCACGCACGGCGTCGAGAAACCGTCGCAGTGCCCCCACTGGCACCCATCGAACTTCGTCGGCCGCGCGGGCTACCGCTCGTTCCGTCTCGCCGGGAAACGCAATCACGGCGATGTGGCGTACGCCTTGTGCGCGCGCGGATTCGATCAGAATGTGGGGATAGGCGCCGCGTCCAGCGATTACGAGCAGGCGTTCGGGAACGGGCGAAGTCATCGCAGGTTCGAGACGCGAGGTCACCAAGCGAACTCGTCGGGGCGGCCGATCCGCCGCTTCATGGTGCGTCCCAACAGACGGACCACTTGGCGCCGGGCGTCGATCACACCGTAGGCGACTTTGAGTGAGGGGTCGAGTGCGGCGGCGGTGCTGACAGAATTGCGTATCCACCGGTAGCCTTCTTGGGGAAACTCCACGCGAACGCTGTAGCCATCCATGCCCAATTCGGTGGCATAGACACCGGGGTTGACTTCAGAAATGCTCGACCTGTAGCGGAAGCGGAGACGAACCACTCGGCCGTCGAGCTCGCGCATGCGCCCGATCAGCGCGGCAGGAGTGACGATTTCAATATCGCTGATGTCCGGCTCTGCTATTGCCGGTTGTGCAGTGGGGGCGCTGGTGGTCGCGGTCGCCACGGTTCGAGGAGTCGCAGTCGTGTTGGTTAGAGGGGGCAATTCTGACGTGTGAAACACGCTGGCCACCGCCGCCCGGATTCGTTCAAGGTCTTCGACCCGGCCCCACCGGAACACATCGGTGTCGGCATAGGAGGTGACCGCCGCGCGGTACGATTCACCCGCCGCCGCGAGTTCTCCGCTTGCCACTTTGGCGAGCATATCGTCCACAGCGCGGTTGGCACGAATATTCATAGCGGTCGAACGCCAATCGGCGAGCCACCGCTCGAGATCGTCGGTCGGCATTCCGGCCCGGCGTGCCGCCGCGATTTGGGTTTCCGCCGCTGCAAAGTTGAGTTCGCCCAGTAGAAAGCGTGCCGCAAGAACTGGAAAGCGCGATTCATCGGCAGCGCGCAAAAGATCGAGCCAGTCGCTGGGACTGAGTCGGGCCAGTTCGACCTCGACTTCCGCCACGCCCTCGCCGAAGCGGCGACTGAGCAAGATGCGATTTTCTCGTACCGCGAGCACGTCGCCGGTTACTCCGGGCGTGTACTGGATCGAACGCCCCCATAGTGCTCGGGTGTTTTGCCCCAACACCTGCACCAGTTCGACCAGACTTGCGAACCGTTCCGCCTCCGTTCGCACGCGGTCGGCCATGGGATGATCCGAATGCGTACCCAACCATGATTGGACCACCGTAGAAGCGCCGATGTAGTTGCGGCGCGCAGACTCGGTCATCGCGCTTTGCATAAGCTTCAGAAAATCTTGCATAGTTTCCCAACCTAGTGTGGGTTTCGAGGTTTCCACTTGGTTGGTGGGAACCGGGGTCTCCACCACGGCGGGCTGGCTAGTGAAACTTGGTGGAGGTGGCGGAGAAGGTGGTTCCGGTTTAGCCACCACGGGCTTGGGTGGTTTCGGATGAACCACTGGAGAGGTTGTGGCGGGGGGAGGAGCACCGGTGGCTCTAGCTGTCGGTGTGGGCCGCAGAGGCTCGGGGGAAGTGGTTTCTTCGCGAGGCGCAGCTCGGCGGCGCAACGGCGATCCGGGCCAGAGGAAAAGCAGGTAAATGTCCGCCCCCAACAACGCCAACGCGATTAAGGCCAACACGAGCCCCAGCCGGGACGATCGCTTGGGTAATGTACTGGGCAATGGAGCCGGCGGAGGTGCGGGAGGTGCGAACGCTGGCCGAGGCTTATGCGCCGCCGTGGGTTCCGCAGCAATTGCCGAGACTCTTCGCTGTAGCGTGCTTGCGCCTGGGTAGGGGAGCGGAGGCAAGGGCGGAAACCCCGCCCGCACCCGCTCGATGTCCGCCAGTACTGCAGGCCAAGTTGGCGTGCGCTGGTCGCGATCCTTGACCAGCATTTTTTCGATCAACATCACCATCGCGGGGGAGATCCGCGGATTGATTTGCGAAGGATCCGGCAGCGTTCCCTCCAGTTGCTGCCGCATCGCTTCCTCATCCGAACAATTCTCGAACGGTATGTGCCCGGTGACCAAGTGGTACAGCACAGCTCCCAGCGCATAGATGTCCACTCGACAGTCGATATCCGCGAGGCCGCGCACTTGCTCGGGTGCCATGTAGTTGGGAGTTCCAATGGTCACCTCGCGAAGTAGTTGAGCCTCTTGGCTAAGGTTACTGCGGCTAATGCCCGAAAAGTCCGCCACCTTGATGGTACCGTCCTCGTCCACCAGGATGTTTCCAGGCTTGAGATCGCAGTGAATGAGCCCGGCTTTTTCCCAGGCATACTGGAGCGCCCGCGCGACGCAGTCGGCGATCGTCAAGGCATCGCTTTCCGTCAGCACACCTTTCCGCGAAAGCCAATCGGCCACGCTATACGCCGAGACATACTCCATCACGAAGTACATCTGCCCGTCGGCCTGTCCCGCCTCATAGATCTGCAGGATGTTCGGATGTTTGAGCGTGGCGACGGAGTTGGCTTCAAGGCGAAATTGTGCGACGGCGATGGGATCGGAGTGAAGGTGGGGGTGAAGGACCTTGATCGCCACCAAGCGGTCCAACGAGCGTTGGCGGGCCTTGTAGACCACGCCCATGGCGCCGTCACTGATCTTGTCCAGAATCTCGTACCCTGGAATGTTGGGCTGTTCCATGACGACCCCGCGTTCTCTCCTTGACGGACACTCGGCCCTTTGTCTGAAGTATAGGACGGACTCGGCTAGTCGGCAATTCACTGGGCGCCTAAGTTTTTCCGACTCACCTGGGCCTCAGCGCGTACGGGGGCGCTTTTGCTCGCCGGCGACCCACTGAATAGGGGGCACGAACGACATCAGCGCGGTGACCAAGCGCTGGCCACGGAAGTGAATGCCCGCGGGGCGGGTGAGAACCGATCCAGGTTGGAGAGCGCAAGGATGAGATTCATTACGCTCACTTGCAATGTATCGCGGACACTTTTCGATGCTACGGAATCGCTGGATCATTCTGGCGCGGGTCGCGAAAGGTTCGCACGCTGGTGCCTTTGGAATCGGGCACAGCGAGGTCTGTAGAGGGTGGTTCCGAGCCTGGTAAAATTTTCTGGGCCCGCGATGGGCGCTTGCCGCGAATGCGTGAACATGCTAAAAAATATCGGGACGCCGGAGTGGCGAAATGGCAGACGCAGCAGACTCAAAATCTGCCGCCCGCAAGGGCGTGGGGGTTCGACTCCCTCCTCCGGCACCATAGTTTTGAGGTTCGTTCCGTCTAGCATCCAGCCCGCTAGTGGAACGAGCCGCGTAACGACCGGCGAGGGGCGTGCGCTCATTGGATCCACAAGAGGAGTGCAACACCGGTGCATGCGACCAGGGCGCCGACGATCGCGCGTACGCCGATCCGTTCGCGGTCAATCCAGTGGCTGACGGGCAGGATCAGAACTGGTGAGGTCGACGTCAACGTTTGGGCGATCCCGGCAGGAATTTGGGCCAATGCGTACAAAACGAGCGTGACGCCCACCAATGGGCCGGCCAACGCACCCACGAGCACCGCGATCATTGCGGTTCGGTCAGCCACCGCTCGCCGAAGACGTCGCGGGTCTTCTCTCAGAATGGCCAACATTCCGAAGCAGACTGCGCCGCTTGTGATGCGGAGCACGGAGGCAGACCATGCACCCGGTAGAGCAGGCACGCCATGCCGAGCCAACACCATCGCAATAGCTTGGGCTACCGCGCCTCCGAGAGCGAGAAGATACCCACGCAGACGGTAGTTGGGGACATTCTGTCGCTCTGTCCTAGAAGCGACGACCATCGCAATACCGGCAACAGTTACGCTCATCGACAGCCACTGCCGTACGGTCCAATGCTGATGAAGCGCGATGGCTTCTAGGACCGCGGTCAAGGGCGGGACTAAGGACATGAACAGAAGGCTACGCCGCGGGCCGATGTCCACGAATGCACGGAATAGACAAAGGTCACCGAGAAAGTACCCGACGAAGCCCGAGGCAAGCAGGTCTCTCCATGCCCAAGCAGGGGCTCCGACCGGCCACCAGGATCCATAGAGTGCTCGATGCGCGCACAAGACCGCCGGCCATGCGAGTGCGAACCGCAGGATATTGACCGGCACCGATCCGATGCGGCGTCCGGCCAGTGAAAACGCCGTGGCGCTCACTGTCCAGCACGCCGCCGCAGTGATCGCCGCCAAATGTCCCGAAATATCACCCATATCCGCATGATTCCAGACAGCTCGACCACTCACAAACCAATCTTGTGGCGTGTGGAAATGCGAGTGGGCTTGGCTGGCACGATCGAGTGCGGATGCAACTGGCTGTGGTGGATGGGCGCACGCGCCACCCGAGACGACGTCACCCCGCTGGAGTTTCAGCCATCCACATGAAGGCTTGAGTAATCATGCGCGGCGATCTAAAGTACGGCAAAGGCGTCGGAGGATCGAAAATGAAGCGGCGAAACTTTTTGCGAACAGGGGCCATGGGTGCGGCGATCATGGCCATGTGGCGTAGAGCGGCCCGGGCCGAGGTGGCCTTGGCGGCCAGTTCGAGCGCGAATACACTCCGGCTGGGAATCGCGGGCTATACATTCCGGAAATTTTCGTTGGACGATACGCTTCCCATGCTACGGCAGCTCGCGGTGCGGTATCTCTGCATCAAAGATTTCCACCTGCCTTTGACGGCCACCACGGAGGACATCGATGCGTTTCACCGCAAATGTCGCGAGTATGGTGTAACAGGATACGCGGTCGGGCCCATCTACATGGGCACAGAGGCCGAGGTGGATCACGCGTTCGAGTATGCCCGCCGTGTGGGTGTGAAACTCATCGTAGGTGTTCCGTATCGTCTGGACGGCCAACGGCGCGTGGAGTCTCCCGAGCTTCTTCGGTACGTAGAGCAAAAGGTTCGCCAGTACGACCTTCGGTACGCGATCCACAACCATGGCCCGGACGATTTGCCCTATCCGACGGGACGCGCGCTCATGCAGTTGATCGGCCCTCTCGACCGGCGAATCGGCATTTGCTTGGACGTCGGGCATAACCTGCGGGCAGGGGTGGACCCAATCGAGGATTTGGAGAAGTTTGGCGACCGTGTGTATGACTTGCACCTCAAGAATGTCACGGCCGCGGATAAGACAGGCAAAACTGTCGAACTGGGACGAGGTTTGATTTCCATTCCTGACCTCGCTCGAACATTGCTGAAAATTGGCTACAACGGCGTTTGCAGCCTCGAGTTTGAGAAGGATCCCGACAATCCTTTGCCCGGCGTGGCGGAGTCCATCGGGTACTTTCGCGGCGTGCTCGCTGCGCTGGGCGCCAGCGCCGAATAAGGCGGGCTCGACCACGCGCTAGGCGGGAAGGCTCAGGGGCTCGTCCGGGCGTATGCCCGCGTGCTCCGCGTCTCCGTGAGCGACGCGCGACCGACTCGGCCTGCTGGAAACCCGCCCTGTGATCTCCGTGAGCCCGGGCGGGTGCGTTAGCCGGGGGCTCGTCCTCGAATCATGATAAGCAGCATTTTGAACCGTTGCCGTGCACGGACGGAATGCGGGACGTTGGCCGGCATGATCAGAAGTTCTCCCGTTCGAACCTTGTGCACGACGCCCCCCACGGTGAATTCGCCCTCACCCTCGATGACTAGGATCGTGGCGTCATAGGGCGCCGTGTGCTCGCTAAGCCCTTGACCTTCGTCGAAGGCAAACACGGTGAGGGTTCCGGCAGGGGTGTCTACCAGCGTGCGGCTGACCACCGCTCCGGCGCCGTACTCGACTAGCCTACGAAGGTCCAAGGTTCGGTTCTTTAAATCGGTTGCGTTCATATCATCCCTTTCTTCTCGCAGACGGGCTCAACGATTCGCTCTGTGGCGATCACTTCGCCGTCTAGGCTCAACGTCACTTCGTCCAATGCCAAGTCGTCCCGACCGCTGGTGCGGACAGCCTCTTCTGCGATGGCGGTCAGCCCACCGCAGCACGGGACCTCCATTCGTGCGACCACGACCCTTGGGATCGTTGGCTCGCGCAAGATCGCGGCCAGTTTAGCGGGGTAGGGCTCAGTGCGGTCAAGCTTCGGGCAGGCCACCACCACCGCTCGCCCTCGGAGAAACCGCCAGTGGACATCCGCGGAGGCCACAGGGCCGCAGGTGCTCATGACGACCAGTTCTCGATTCTGGAAAAACGGTGCGCCAGGCATCACCAGATGGAGTTGCACTGGCCATTGTCGGAGTTCCGAGGGCAAGATTCGTCCCGGCAGACCCTCGCTTGTCACAGGTTGGGTCGGCGCAACGGGGGTCTCCGGCACTCGCATTCGGGTGCCGGGACAGCCCGCCAACAAGGGCGGCGATCCATGGATGCCTTGAGAGTGGCGGAGTGCGGCTTCGTCAAAACGGCGGACCGCCTCTACGCCGCCGAGTCGGGCTACGTGGGCGCGGGCAGCGATGGGGTTGTAATCCGGCACGTCCCGATCGACAACCTTCAGCGCACCAGTGGGACACTCGCCGATGCAATCCCCGAAGCCGTCGCAGAAATCTTCGCGCACCAGCTTCGCCTTGCCGTTGACCAACTGCAAAGCGCCCTCCGCGCACGCGGTGATACACTCCCCGCATCCGTTGCAGAGGGCTTCATCGATCTCGATGACCTTTCGCGTGACCATTATGCACCTCACATTCCGCCACCAACATACACGGCCCTCGCGAATCGAGCCTTGACCGAAATCAAGAACAGACTTATTTGGGGGACGGACACAAGGGTGGCGAGCGAAGACCTGGCTTTTTCGCAGGCGTTTTGGCAAAACGAGTGACGCGTCAACGAGGAAGGACGGCCCCGTCCAATCCTCCCGGCCGTTTCGGAGCTTTTGGACTGGCTAGTATGCGGCTTTGAAAAATCAATCCGCCCGATTGCCGCGGCAGCGCCCATGGACTCGCCGATTCGACCTCTTACATGCAATGCGAAGCAAAGCCATGGACATTACGCCGGACGCTTCACGAAGGCGCGCTCTGACCAAATCGCTTTCGTTTACTTGGGCATAGAGCGCGCTTGACACCCATCTCAGAGCGGTGCTATTAAGGACCTAGATCTTTTCAGGGGAGAGAGACTGTGCTGTGAATGGGCGAGGCCGAGAAAGGGGCGAGCAATGAAAACTCACCGTTGGATCGTCGCCCTTCTGTTCGGTGCACTTGCACTGCAACTGTGGGCGGGACCTGTAATTAGTTACCAAGGGATGGTGAACGTGGCTGGGACTCCCTTCAACGGGGTCGGATATTTCAAGTTTTCCTTGCGCGGGCCAGGCGGCGAGGGACTATGGAACCATGATGGTTCGCCGCCCGCGGGTGCCCCTGTCGGGGTACTGACCGTGAGCGTCCAACGAGGCCTTTTCCACGTTCCGTTGGGCGATACGGGCATGCGGGGAATGTCCCCCATTGCTCCACTGACGTTGCACGCGCCTCAGTTGTGGTTGCGTACGTGGTTTTCTACGAACGGCACGATTTTTGAACAGCTGGTGCCCGACGTGCCCCTGCGCATTCCCGATTGGTCCCAGTTCAATAGCGGCAGCCTCCTCGTAGCTGGGAACGCCGGCGATGCCGTGTCATTGTCCGAGGCGCTGAACTACATGCGTAGCAACGAGTGGATCCAAGCCGTGTGGTTGATGCCGGGCTACTACGAGGCCATCGGTGGGATTTCGATGCCCACGGACCGTTGGGTGGTGATCCGAGGCTTCGACAAGGCGGCGACATGGGTGGACGGGGGCGAGTCGGTGGGGATCCTTCTGGGGCAGGGCCGTCTTCAAGATCTGACGGTAATGGGGCAACCGGCGATTAGCGATCAAGGCGTGTCGACGGTGAACGTGGAATTGGTGCACTGCGATGTTCAAGGCAACTCAGGCGCACTGCCGGCGTTCTGGTTGATCGGCGCCAACTCGCACGTGCGACTGCGCGATGTCCGAGTGGAGACGCCCTCGGGGGTAGCAATGCAGATCACCGGGAACGCGGATGTAGATGCTCGGCGGTGTGATGTCGAATTGTGGGGTGGGCGCGGCACGGGGATCGTGGTCTCCTCGCGCGGCCGACTTACATTGGCGGATAGCGTGGTGGGCGTGGGCACAGGCGCGGCCCTGGCGGTGGTTCAGGCACAGGATGGTTCGTGGGTCCGTTGCAGTGGCAGTTCGCTCAACGGCTCATTGGTGATCAGCGAGTCGAACAACCAGACAGTGGAGCTTCAGTCCTGTCGGATATGGGCGGATTCTGCGCATGGGGCCGCCGTCCAAGTACGCGGTTCCGGCGAATGGGGCGAGCTGATTTTGGGTCAATGTTGGGTGGATTGTTGGGAGACGCCGGCTGTGGTGGCGCGGGTGGCAGAGCAGGAATTTGCGCAGGTGACCTTGCGCGAGAGCCGCGTTCGGGTGTGGAACTTGCCCGTGCACGAAGCGGCTATGGCGATGACAGCCTTGCCGGAAGGATATGGCGGGTACCTTCAAATGATCTCGTCGGAGTTGAGCACCTATGGAAGTAACCTGGACACGGCAGCAATTCGGTTGAGCAACGCAGAGCTCGACGCGACGCATAGCCGTATCCACAGCGGCTCAGTCGGGATCGAGGCCGATAAATTCTCGGAGGTTCATCTCGGTTGGTCAGAGGTCGAAGCGGACGAGACAGGGATTCGTTTGGCGGATGGAAGCACGTTGGAAACTCAGTGGAGTCGGATCGCAGGTGGAGAGGGGGCATTACCGGGTGCACCTGGGCTGGAGTTGGGAATCGCAGCGCAGGCGATTAGCCTTCAGAGTTGGTTTGAAGCCAGCGGAATGGGCAACTACGCGGACGGTATCCGGATTCCGGCTGCGCCAAACGGCTCTGAACCGTCGCTCGTCCTGGCGGGTGGCGGTGCGTTTGGGGCATCGCGAGGAATCAAGGCCGAAAGTGGCCTCTTGCGAGTGGTCAACGCTCTCGTGGCCACAGAAGAAGGAATTCCGATGGACCTGGGCACGGTGGAAGGCGCTCCGCCGCGGGAAGTCGCATGTTTCGGGAGCACGTTCTTTCGGTTGAGTGCCGCGGCATTGCCTGCGGTACGACTATCGGGTCCGTTGCCCCCGGTTCCATTGATGGCCGGATGTCTGCTTGATGCGCCCGGGAGTAGCGTCGCCGTGGATGCACCCGGTGCACCCGTGGCGCATGTGGAATTGATCAATTCCGTGCTCAGCACCAACCTCGCACCGAACGTCTCCATTCGGCCGGCATCCAGTAGTCTAGGGCAGGGGAACTACATTCGATGAATCGACGGTCGGTTTGGCAACTCGTTGGATGGTGGCTTGCGGCGAGTGTGATCGAAGGGTGGGCCGCAGGGCAATCGGGTGGGCCCTATACGGTGATTGCTGACACGACAAGTTGGTCGTTGTATCCAGGCCCCGTCGCTTCGGCCCATATCCTCGCGTTGGCTGTGATGGGCGAGGTGGCGCCGCAAGGAGAATCGGCGGCGGGGAACATTGCCGTGACCGCCGGGTTCTTAGGAGGACGTCCGATCCTGGATACCGACGGGGACGGGATCCCGGATGATGTGGATTGGGATCTGGATCAGGATGGAATTCCGAACTCCGAAGATCCGTTCGTATATGACACGGACAACGATGGCGTGCCTAACTTTGTGGATACGGACGACGACGGTGACGGTTTGCCCGACGAAGAAGAGTTGATCTGGGGGACCAATCCACTGACGGCCGACACTGATGGCGATGGCTTCGATGATGGGACCGAGGTACGAATTTTGCATACGTCGCCTACGGACCCAGGAGACCTGTTGCGCGTTGGCGAGATTTCGGTTCGCTCCGGATACGCGATTCTGCAGTGGCCCACAAAACTTTCGGTGTTGTACTACCTACAAGGGTCATCGGGGCTCGGGACGAGTGCCTGGGAAGACATCGCGGGCCCGTTGGTCGGCACGGGCGGATGGATTGCAGTGACGAACCCTGTATCGGGACGCACATACTTTTACCGTGTCCGCGTAGGACCTTGAGACGTACTTGATTCGGCGGTCTTCACCGGCATTTGTCATCCAAGCTCGCCACAAGGCTGTTCGGGCGGACGTACTCACCACCGCGGCTGCAGATTGCTTGTGTAGTCTTGGTCGGTTTCGTGTCGGCAGGCAACGCGCGGTACGAGGGACCGGCGGTCGAGAGTCGAAACAAGTCCGTAAGAGTGAGGCCGGCAGCGGTGTGCCATCGCATTGTCCACCGCTGTTCTGAAGTCGCGAAGCGTACACCCGCCCGTGGTTGGGCGAAATACTGTGGCGCCGCGAGCGCCGTTCCGAACGTGCGGGGGGCTTTCGAGGTGCGGCACCGATGACTTCACCGGTACAAAGCCGGACCGCGTGACAAACAGCTCGGTGTTGTGGTATCCATCACGTGATGTGCTCGTGCAACGAGCGGCGACAGCCCAAGGTGGATATGGTGCATCCAAGGTTTCGAGCCTGCGCGGTGACGGGTGTCGCATGGATCTTATCCGCGTTGACCGGGTGCCGCTCTCCAGAAGCGCACCGACGCGAGGTGGATCAAGCGGCACAGCAGCGGATCGATGCGGCCCGTTCGATGTGGGCACCTGGGACGCCCCGATTTGTGGTCGAACGGCCCTCCGAGCGGTTTCGGCAACGACTGCTATCGATACAGGGACTACCGAGCCGCCTTCGTGAGGCGCTCAGTGTGACCAATCCCGTCGTTCCTGCGGGTACGGCGGACGTGGTACGGCTCACGCTACGGGATTGTCTGCGGATCGCATTCGAAAACTCGCGGGAGTATCAGCAAGCCCGGGAGGACGTGTTTGCAGCGGCCTTGGACTTCAACATGGAAGAGGATGCGTTTCGCACCAGTTTTCTTGGCTTGTTGAAACTGGATTATGCGGAGAATCGGTCCGGGCAGGATCCGGTGCGTGGGGCTGCGGGCAGCTCGGAAGTGGGAGCCACGCAGGCATTCAAAAGCGGCGCAAAACTCGGCGTTCGGCTGGCGGTGGATGTGGCCAAATTGCTCACAGGAGATCGCGATTCGGCGTTTGGGTTGTTCAGCGATCTATCGTTGAGCGTGCCGTTGCTCCGAGGCGCAGGACGGGACATCGTGACAGAACCATTGACGCAGGCGGAACGGAATTTGGTGTATGCGATTCTCGACTTGGAGCGTACCAAGCGGTCCTTGGCGGTTGAAGTGGCCCGTCAGTACTACGCGGTGCTGGAACAGGCGGCCCAACTCCGGAACCAAGAGGAGAACCTTCGGGGGATTGAATTGACGACACGACGAGCGGAGGCCTTGGGCAAAGCCGGACGCCTTCCGGAGGTACAAGTCAACCTCTCACGACAGCAAGAGCTCACCGCGCGCGACCGCCTAGCCTCGGCCCGCGAGGGAGTCCTTGGCCGGCTCGACCAGTTCAAGGTGTTCCTCGGTTTACCAGCGGATGCCCGTGTAGAGTTGGACGAAAGTGACCTGCACGCACTATTGACGACGTCCAACATGGTACGGTCTGTGGACGAAGCGACTGCGCTGAGGACGGCCTTGGAGCGTCGGCTGGACCTTCAAGTGGCGTTGGAAAAACTTGAAGATGCGCGGCGCCATGTGCGAATTGCGGAAGATGCCTTGCGCGCGGGCTTGTCCCTTAATGCCTCCGCCTCCTCTGGGGGACGGCGCGGCGCGACGGAGGCGGCTCAGGGCGACGCGCAATTGAACTTGAACCGTGGCCGGTATGGGGCTGGGCTTCAATGGGATTGGCCATGGGAACGGACCAGGGAGCAAACAGCCTATCGGAAGAGTCTTTTGGCACTCGAGGCAGCGGCGCGCGCGGCCGAAGCGGCCGAGGAGCGGGTGAAAAGCGAAGTCCGTGCGGCCCTGCGCGCGTTGAGGCAGTCGGCGAATGTCTACGCAATCCAGCAGCAGGCCGTTCGGCTGGCACAACGGCGGGTGGCGAGTACCGAGCTGTTGTTGGAGGCGGGGCGCGCGCAGATGCGCGACGTGGTCGAGGCTCGCGATGCGCTTTTACAAGCCCAAAACAGCCTGGTAAGCGCCGCAGTGGCCTATCGGATGGCGGAGTTAGAGTTCTTCCGGGCGCTGGAGATGATTCCGGTGCGAGAAGACGGAAGCATGGAGGACGTACATGTCTCCGAGCGATTTTGATCGGCGGCGTTGGAGTCGGCGCCGTTGGGTGTGGTGGACGCTGATCGGGGTGATCGGTCTGGCAGGGCTTTCTTGGGCTTGGGTTCGGGCGCGGAGCACCGGGCGGCGTGATGTGGTGCCGGTGTTCATCGTACAGCGGGGACCTCTTCGAATTAGCTTGTTCGAGTCTGGGAGCATCCAAAGCCGAGAGCGGGTCATCATCCGTAGCGAGGTCGAAGGACGACGCACAATCTTGTTTTTGGTGGACGAGGGCAAGTACGTCAAAAAAGGGGATTTGTTGGTGGAGTTGGACTCCAGCGGGCTCGAGGAAAGCCGGGTCGAGCAGCAGATTCGCGTTGCGAACGCCGAGGCGCAGTGGATTCAGTCGCGCGAAAACCTGTTGATTGTCAGCAATGCCGCCCAAGCATCTGTCGAGGATGCGGAGTTAGCCCTGAGGTTTGCCAGACTGGAAAAGGAAAAGTTCGAGAAAGCCGAGTATGCCATGCAGCTACAGCAAGCGGAAGCGGACATTTCGATTGCGCTGGAGGAACTACGGCGGGCGGAGGAAAAACTGGAATGGTCTCGCCGGTTGATGGATCAAGGGTATTTGACCCGGACCGAGTATGAGGCCGACGAACTGGCGGCGAAGCGCGCGCGTCTGACGCTGGAACTTTCGCAGGCCAAGTTGAATATTTTGACCAACTACACGTATGGGCAAACGCTTGAGCGTCTGACACGCGAGATCGCCAAGGCCGACATGACCCTGGCGCGCGCCAAGCTCAAGGCGGTGGCGGATCTCACCCAAGCCGCCGCCATGGCCGCCGCTGCGGAGGCGGAGTACCGCCGCCAGAAAGACAAATTGGACCGCATCGACGAGCAAATCACGAAGTGCAAGATCTACGCACCGTCGGACGGCATGGTGGTGTATGCCACCACGGTCTCGGAGCGGCGCTGGATGCAGGAGCCCTTGCGGACCGGCCAAGAGGTGGTGGAGCGGCAGGAGTTGATCTACTTGCCCGCCACGCAAGAGATGATGGCTGTCGTTCAGCTGCCCGAGGCCAATCTTTCGAAACTTCGGGAGGGGTTGCCCGCACGAATTTTCGTGAGCGCGTTGCCCGGCCGGGTCTTTACCGGTCACGTGGCGCGGATTTCGATCCTTCCCAACGCGAGCCAGAGCTGGTTGAACCCGGACCTAAAAGTCTATGACTGCCACGTGTGGATTGACAGCCCCACCGAGGGATTACGACCCGGCATGAGTTGCCGTGTGGAGATCTTGATCCGCGAGTATGAGGATGTGGTGTACGTGCCGCTGCAGTGCGTTCTGCGAGTGGCTGGACGCCCCACGGCCTACGTCCTGGAGCATGGGGAAGTGCGGCCACGCGAAGTTGAAATTGGTCTGGATAACAACCGTATGGTGCACGTCGTTCGGGGCTTGAAAGCGGGCGAGGCAGTGTTGTTGGTGCCGCCACTGCCCCCGTCGGACGTGGAAGGGGTTGGAACAGGAATGACGGAACGGGTTTCGTTTGTCGCCGCGATGACCAACGGCCTAAGCGCCTCGATGCAAACCGGTGAGCGGCGCGATGGACCGAGCCGAGGGCGCGAAGGTCGGCCACGTCCGGAAGGCCGCACCAGTCCGTTGTGGGGTGCGGCGCCGACCGGCGCAAACCACGGGAGTGCTAAGCCATGGCCCCGGTGATGATTCGTCTTGAGAACGTCACCAAGGTGTACCGTTTGGGTGCGGAGGATGTGCACGCATTGCGCGGAGTTGACTTGGAAGTTGGCTCAGGCGAGTTCGTGGCGCTCATGGGACCTAGTGGGTCAGGCAAAAGCACCTTGATGAACCTCATCGGGTGTCTCGACCGGCCGACCTCAGGCCGGTATTGGCTCGATGGCCAGAATGTCGAGACCATGGACGACGACAACCTGAGCATGTACCGGCTAAAACATCTCGGGTTCGTGTTTCAAAGTTTCAACCTGATTCCGCAGCTAACGGTTCTAGAAAACATCGAGCTCCCAATGTTCTACCGGGGTGTGCCCGCTGCAGAAAGTCGAGAGCGGGCCGCCGCGCTGGCGCGTCGAGTCGGATTGGGCGGTCGGTTGAAGCATCGGCCTTCGGAGCTGTCCGGTGGACAGTGCCAGCTGGTGGCGATTGCACGCGCGTTGGCGAACGACCCGCCGGTGATTCTAGCCGACGAACCCACGGGAAACCTGGACTCCCGCACGGGCGAGCAGATCATGCAAATCCTCGAGGAGTTGCACCGGGACGGACGGACCATCGTGTTGGTGACTCACGAGCCAGACATTGCGCGCTATGCGAAGCGGCGGATTTACCTTCGGGATGGTCGGATCGAACGTGAGGAACACGCGGCATGACCTTTTACGTGGCCATCCGGAATTTGCAGCTTGGTCTGAAGGACATCCTGTCGCACAAAACTCGCTCGCTGTTGACGACCCTGGGGGTGGTGTTCGGGGTGGGTTCGGTGATTGCGATGCTGGCGGTCGGAGAGGGAGCAAGCCAACAAGCGCTAGAAGAAATTCGGAAAGTGGGGAGTCGGAACATTTTGATCATAGCGCAGAAAAGCGTGGACGAAGAAAGTGTGGCTCGACGCTATGTGCGCATGAGTGTGTACGGCCTCAAGTACGAAGATGAGGAACGGATCCGGGCGTTGACTCCAGCAATTCGCCGTATTGTCCCCGTCCGCCTAATGCGCCGGGACGGCGTACTGGGTTCACGTCGAATGGAACTGCGAGTCGTGGGCACTACTCCCGAGTGGTTTGAGCTGGTACCGCGACGGATTTTGGCCGGCCGCGTGCTCCAAGCCGGGGACCTTGCGGAGTACGCACGTGTGTGCGTGCTTACAGAGGTCGGCGCCCGACGGTTGCTGGCGACGGAGCATGTGATCGGGGAAACGATTCAGATCGGCCCACAGTTTTTCGAAGTGGTAGGGGTCGTCGAAAGCGGGGCGGGCGGGCGCGCGGTGGCAGTACCGGACGAGGAGGTGGACGCTTATGTGCCGCTCACGACGCAGTTGCATGTGTTCGGGGAAATCAATGCGCGGGTCTCGGCGGGCAGTCGAGACATTGAGAAAGTTGAACTGCACGAGATCTTGGTCGAAGTGGCCCGCGAGGAATGGGTCGAACCCACCGCCGCGGCGATTGAGACGATGCTCCAGTACTTTCATCCGAAAAAGGACTACAAAATGAGCGTACCGTTGGCGCTGTTACGTCAGGCCGAGCAGACGAAACGTACGTTCAACGTCGTGCTCGGTTCCATCGCAGGAATCAGCCTAGTGGTGGGCGGGATCGGGATCATGAACATCATGTTGGCCTCCGTCACCGAGCGAACGAAGGAAATCGGGATCCGTCGTGCCATCGGGGCTCGTCGCAGCCAGATCGTGATGCAATTTCTCATCGAAACCATGGTCTTGTCGGGGGTGGGCGGTTTGATCGGCATCTTGGCCGGGCTGGCCATCCCTGCGTTGATCACTCGGACGACCGGAATGCCCACGGTCGTTCCGCTGTATAGTTTGGTCCTCTCTTTCGGCATCAGTGTGTCCGTCGGCTTGATTTTCGGGCTTTATCCGGCGATTCGAGCGGCGCGACTGGACCCCATCGAGGCCTTACGGCACGAGTAATGGTTTTGTACAGATTCGGTCACGGACCCGAAACCTTCGGCCACCCTGCATGATCGGAGGGACGGGTCGGGACGCGTAGCGGGCCGAGGTACGATGGTGATCGGCGGGCTGGACGGAGGGGAGCGCGAACTGGTGGTGGGAGGCGTTTGGCGACCTTTAGATTCGAAGTGCCTTGAAGCGATCGAAGCTAGTCCCCTTGGATGATCACGGTTTGTTCCCCAGGTAATAGCGGCCGAGCGCGCCCTCGCCATACGAATTCGCCTTGCACGTGGGCGGGCAGCACGACTTGTGCGCGGCAACCGCCGTTCGTGAACGTCATGTTCACATCGATGTGGCCGGCCGGGTGGGGTAGACGCGCTCGCAAATACGGCAGCGGGCCGGGTTGAGGCTCGATCCGAACAGTTCGGAACCCCGGAGAGGCGGGTCGGATGCCCGCCGTGGTCGCGAACAGGTGATACAGAGGATGGCTTCCCCATGCGTGACAGTCGGAACGGGAAGGCTCGGGTTGTTCGACGGGAGTTCGTAGACCCCTGTGCACTAAATCGCGCCAAAACTGCAGACGTTCGATGACCAGATCGCCACGGCCCATTTTCTGAAAGGTTTCGAAAAGGTAGTGGCTGAAATAGATGGTCGTACGATGAAGGTCCGGCGCGCTCAGGAGCTGAGCAAAGGTTCGTTGTGATTCCGCTCGAGGAAAGAGATCGGCCAATAACGCTAGGCACTGCGCGTGTTCACTGTATGACGAACGTGCGAGGTCGTCTGCGATCATGCCCCGAGCCTCGTCCCAAAATCGAGAACGTATGGCCGCAGCGGTCCATCCAGCACGTCGACGCCACCGCTCGGCCAAGGCGGTCTCGCCCAAGGCCTCTTCGATGTCCGCCGCCGCTTGAAGCGCGAGGACGAATAAGAGGTTGTTGATCGCCGACACTCCGAAACGCCCGTCGGGCGCGTAGCCAACTTTCCACGCGGGAACCCAATCCACGAACGACCAACCGGGCAGGTTTTCGAGCAGACCATCGGAATTCCGGTAGTACTCGAACAGCTCAAGCATCGCGCGCATTCCGACCGCGCGATCTCGGACCCATGTCAAATCGCCGCGCCACCATGCGTAGTCGCGAAGCATGAGGACCCAGATCATGGAAAACGTCGTGGACAACTGAGGCTGGTGGGCTGGGAAACGTTCGTGCACGAATCCGCTATGCGATCGGGAGCGGTCGAACAACTCGATGCCCCGCCGCACCAAGCGGGCGTCGCGGGTGAGGACATGGGTGACCAACATTTCTAGTCGAGAGTCCCCGACATACATGAGCTGCTCGTAGTAGGGGCAATCCATGAATGTCTCATGCGAACACATCTGCAACCCGCGAACGGCGAGGCGGATGATGGCAGAAAGGTCGGCCAGGGGGGCGTCGAACTCCGCTTCGGATTCGAGCGGATAGCGGGTTTCGTCCAACGCCAAGGCCTCGATCCGCAGCGGGTGATCCGCCGTGCGAATGCGGAGACGACACCATCGCCCTGCTCGCCACCAATGGGTGGAAAACCACTTTGATGTTCCCCCGTCGGGACGGAAGCGGTCGCACATGCCGAAAAACAGCTTGCCGACCCACTCGTCGCGATTTCCTTTGGTTTGCCGGTCGGGTAGATAAAGCGACTCCGCCCAGCCCCATTCGAGTTGGGCTCCGCGCCCCTCGGACACTTGTACGACCGGATACGCGCAGTAGTAGTCATCCAGATCCCACAGCACCGTGAGGGTGGAGTGCGTTGGGACGACGACGGGGGCATTGCTCCACAACAACCCGTTCCATGACGCGAGTGCCGCAGAGGCGGCCGCCTCGGATGTGAAGAGTAGGTCCGGGTCGTCGGAGTTCACAACGGCCACAATCCGCCCAGGACGAATGCGGCGGTCGAGCATGTCCGGTAACGTGGAGGGGAATAAGCGCCAACCCGCAGTCCACACACCGTACGGCGTCTCGCGGACTGGCTCGCGGGCCATCGCGGCGGGCAGCCAGTGGCCTTCCTTCCATTGGGGCCCACAGCCTTCCGCAGTAAGTTCCCCACCCACGGCGAAAATTTGTCGGACCTGCGGTGGCTCGACGAGCAGTCCGTCCAGCTTCGCGACCTGCCACGGCCCCTTCCCGGTCGTGAGGCGGCCGTCGTACGGGCCGTCGGCTTTGAGGACAAAGCCGCCTCTCCAGGTGAGTTGTGCCATGGGGGACAGAGGACCGAGACTCCATGCAATCGCCTCCATTCGGTGCCGCCCGGGAGCAAGATCGACGGCATAGGTTTTGTAACTCCATGCGGACACGCAAGAACGATCCGGACCTCGTGAGATGCGCCGTCCGTCCAAAAACAACTCGTACCGCTCATCCGCACTGACGTGGAATACGAGGGTGGTGGGCGCGGCGTCAAACTCACAGCGGAATCGGAGAAATACCGGTCCACGCCATCCGCCATCGAAGTAGGCCAGCCGATCTTTCCAGCGCCCGATCAGCTTTTCCGGCACATCCTTTTCACCCGGCCCGACGACTCCCAAATAGTCTGGATGCCAAATCCATGCCGCCTGCTCGATGGATTGCAACGGCAGGATGCCGACGTTTCCATCGTCGCGGGGATAGGGCAAGAACACTCGGCGAACGTCTGGCGTTTCGGCTGCATGGATCCGACATCCAGTCAGTGCCAAGCATGCGGCAATCCAGCAAAGGTACGAAGCGTGTGCGCTCATGCCTCAACCTCCGATCTCGACGCAAGGATATGTGCAAACTTGGGCCGATTCAAGTCCCGTGGGTGTGTGATCGAGGGCGTTCACAGGACGGACAACGTCCGCGACAGTCGCCTGCCCATTTGCAATTTAGTCGGCAGCGTCCGCTTGAGTTTGGATGGAGTGCGGGCCCAGCGCCTGAGAGAACCTGCTGAGGTCGCTCGCTGTGAGAGGCTTAGCGTTTCATCTACGTTTGCGCGGCGGGATACCGGACTCCCCGCCTCCGCCGTCGGGCTTCGGACTGTGAATCGCACGGAATTTGTGGGAAAACTCATCAGGTTGATTATCGCTCTGGTGCGCGTAAAGTTTCACCAAGTTGAAGTATCGGATGATGTCAGCAGCTGTTCTGCCCTAGGAAGGCGAGCTACGGTGAGTTCAGGCATGGCCATTGACCCTTTCACGTTGACTATTTTTGGTGCCACCGGCGATTTGACCCATCGCAAGCTCATGCCCGCCTTATGCGCGCTGTATGCACGGGGATTGCTACCCGAGAATTTTGCCGTGGTAGGGTTTGCCCGTCGCCCCTATGACGACGTGAGTTTCCGGAACTGGATGAGTGAATCGGTGCGGCGGTTTAGCACGATGAAAGTTCCGGACGACGCGGTCAGCAGATTTCTGCGGCACGTGTACTACCACCAAGGGGATTTTGAGGCGGATCCACACTGTTTTTCGGCTTTCCGCCAGCGGCTGTTGAAGGAAACTCAATGGCCGAGGAACTGGTTGTTTTACTTGTCGGTCAAGGCAGACCTCTTCGAGGTGATCATCCGGGCTCTGAGTGAACACGGGCTGGCTCGCAGCACGTTGGATCCTTTGTGGAGCCGCGTCGTGATCGAGAAACCCTTCGGGCGCGATCTTGACAGTGCTCAAGCACTGAACCGAACTTGCTTGAAGTACCTCGACGAGTCACAGATTTTCCGCATCGACCACTACCTCGGGAAGGAGACTGTCCAAAACATTCTGTCGTTTCGGTTCGCGAACTCTCTGTTTGAGCCACTGTTCAATCGGGACCACGTGGACCACGTCCAGATCACGGTGGCGGAAACCGTTGGGATGGAGGGCGGTCGGGGGGCGTTCTATGACGCCACCGGTGCGGTACGGGACATGGTGCAGAACCACATGTTGCAGTTGCTCTGTCTCGTGGCGATGGAACCGCCGTCCCGACTGGCCGCTCAACTCGTGCGGAACGAAAAGGTCAAATTGCTGCACGCGATCGAGCCCCCTGACCCATGTCAGAACCCGAACGTGGCCGTGCGGGGACAGTACACGGCGGGCGAGGTGGATGGCCGTCCCGTGGTGGCCTATCGACAAGAAGAACGAGTGGCGGTCAATTCCACGACGGCCACGTTTGCGGCGCTTCGGTTGAACATCCACACGTGGCGGTGGAATGGAGTGCCATTTTACTTGCGGACGGGGAAACGGTTGCGGCGCCGTGTTACGGAAATCATGGTTCAGTTCAAGACGCCTCCGCTGGACTTGTTCGAAACGGTGGAATGCCTTGGGGACGTGTGTCGCCCAGTCTCCGCGCGTCCGAACCGGTTGATCTTCCGAATCCAGCCCGCCGAGGGCATTACAATCCGGTGTATGGCCAAACGCCCTGGCCTTCAGGTATGGGTCGAGGAAGTTCCACTGGATTTTTTGTATTCCGAGCGATGGCCCGGCGCTTTGCCCGAGGCCTACGAGCGCTTACTGCTCGATGTAATGCGGGGAGATACCACCCTGTTCACCCGATCTGACGAAGTTGAGGCTCAATGGCGAGTGGTTGAACCGGTAGTCCGTGCATGGGATGAGAACGATCCTCGCTGTCCTCTCAGGTTTTATCCCGCCGGCAGTTGGGGTCCGCCGGAAGCGTCCAATGTGTTCGTGTCCCAGCACACCAAGTGGTGGAATCCCGAAACCTAGTGGGCCACGGCCTTGTCGAAGGTCTCGTGGCGTAGAAATCGAATGGTCAACCGGACCACGGCCTTATCGAACATCATCCACGCGTGGCTCGAAGGGACGACGCGGACATGGGTCATGCCGGGAGCATCGTAGGGTCGACGGCGACTTTGCCGCTATCGCGACCGGAAATCCAACTGGAGTAGAGCAAGTTCGAGAATAGAGAACCCGCGATGATTTCATCTACGAAAGGATGGGCGCGGGCGGTAGACGGCGGTCATGGTTTGGGTTCCAAGTAGCATAAACGAGGGTCCGAAGGTGGACGAAAGGTTTGGCCGGGCGGTAAGGAGGTCCGCCACTTCGCTGTCGGGGTTGGGTGGGAGGCATCCCGACGCAATGACCCGAAAAGCTCCATCGCGCTGCGCGTACATCCGAATGAGGATCCACCCCATGGAGTGCGGGATTGCGCCGACCCGGCCAAACGGGCACGCAACTTCCATTGTCTTTACAATTTGGCCAGCGAGTTCAGTACGGCGTGATCGGTGAAGGGATCGTCCACTGGGAACGCAGGGACCCCAGATTCTTCTAGCCGGCGGACAGGGTGACTCATGGACCGCTAGGTGCATCCCAAACCCTGGATCAGAAGAAGCATAGGTCGTTCGCGGCTCGGGTTGGGCAGCCACGCTTACCCTGCTGCGGCCGAGGCTACCAACGGGGTGTTGGCCAGGATCGGCCATGGAACATTGAACCCCGTGCTGTCTAAACGATGAAGGCCCCTGTTCTTTCGTCCCTAGAGCTCCTCCCGGGGGTTCGCGTCTCGGGTTTGGATGAGCGCTCGCTGTGTGGGTTGTCGTGATCTGCCTGTTTGCCCGCCGATCACACACGTATACGCCGTTCCTGCGTTGAGCCGAAGGAAAACGCAGAGTCGTGGATGTTCTGGCCATGAAAAGTGCAGCGGGCGAAGGGTTGGTTTTTGGGGTCGGGTTTCAGTTGACAGCACGCACCGGCAGTGATTTCGCACAGGCGTTGGGGCGTTGTATGCTGAAGGCATGATCGAGTCATCGGCGCCCGGCAGCGTCATGCTGCTGGGCGAGCATGCCGTTTTGCGAGGAGAGCCTGCGGTGGTTGCGGCGATCACCGCACGGTGGGTCGTGCGTCTTTGGGCACGAAAAGACTCGCGAATCCGCATTGCGTCGGACTTTGGACACTGGGAGGGTGACCGGGAGGACCTTCCTGTCGAAGGACCGCTACGGTGGGTGGCGCACGCGATCGCAGCCGTCTCAGCGGAGAATCTCGGGGGGTTCGACCTCCAGGTCGAGACCGCTTGGCGAGAACCCATGGGATTGGGATCGTCCGCCGCGGTGACCGTCGCCGTCCTCGGTGCTCTTCGGCGTTGGTCTGGCGAGCACGATGATCGCGCCCGGTTGTTGGAGCAGGCCGTCAATGTGATTCGGACCGTTCAGGGGGTGGGTTCGGGCGCGGACGCTGCTGCAAGTGTGTATGGCGGCGTGGTCGAGTTCACGAGTGAACCGTTGCGAGTACGCCCACTAGCCAGAGAACTGCCCTTGCTGCTCCGCTACTGCGGGTACAAGACCCCCACGATCGAGGTGATCCAGCGGGTTCAACAACTCGCCATGCGCCTTCCGGAGGTCATGAATCCCCTGTTCCGGCTGATCGGCGAACTTGCACGTGGAGGGGCGCGCGCCATCGAAGATGGGGACCTGCCGCAGTTGGGGCGCTGGATGAATGCCGCGCAGGCTGCGATGGAGGCTTTGGGAGTGTCCACGCCGGAGCTCGATCGAATGGTTCGCGAGTTTCGGGCCACCGAAGGCATTTGGGGGGCGAAAATTTCCGGTGCCGGGCTGGGAGATTGCGCGATCGCCGTAGGAACCACGCACCAGGAGTGGCCGGATCTGGTCAAAGTGCGAGTGGAGGCGCGAGGATGGACCATCAAGGAAACCCGTTGACGCCGGCGGAGGTTCTTCAACGTCGGCGCCAGGTCGTCCGGGCTGTGCTGGGCGTGCGAAGCGCGCTGGGACCGCAGCGCAGCTGTGCCGAGGCTGCGGCGCCAGCGAACGTGGCGTTGGTCAAATACTGGGGCAAACGGGACGAGGTCCTCAACCTGCCGGTCACGGATAGTCTCTCGGTGTCGCTCGGCCGGTTGGGCACATGGATGAAGATCGCAGTCGCGGAGAGGGACCGACTCATATTGGACGGCCGTGAGCATTCGCCCGACACCCAGGAGTATCGGCGCATGTTCGAATTCTTCGATCTATTTCGAGGCGAAGCCGGCCCTTTCTTAGAAATCGTCACGCGGAACACAGTTCCCACGGCGGCGGGGGTGGCGTCGTCTGCCTCAGCGTTCGCTGCGGCGGTGCGATGTCTGGATGTGCTCATGGGGTGGGGATTGTCCGAACAAGAGCTTTCCACGCTGGCACGGCTCGGGAGTGGTAGCGCGTGCCGATCGCTGTGGTACGGGTTTGTTCATTGGCACCGGGGCAAGAGAGCCGACGGCTTGGATAGTCACGGCGAGTGGATACCGGTGGTATGGCCGTCCTTACGCGTGCTGCTGTGGGTGGTCGAAGGGGGGCCGAAAGGCCGGTCGTCTCGGGATGCCATGCGTCACTGTGTGACCAATTCGCCTTTGTACAGCGCCTGGGCGCCTTTGGTGGCCCGGGATTTACCCGTGGCGTTGAGGGCGATTCAAGAACAAAACTTGCGCGAACTGGGGCCTCTCGCCGAGGGCAATGCTCTTGCGATGCACGCGATCATGATCGCCGCGAGGCCATCGGTCCGATATTGGACGCCGGCGACGTTGGTGGCCCTGGAGCAAGTGGAGCGCTGGCGTGAGGAAGGTCTCGACGTCTGGTGCACCATGGACGCGGGCCCGAACCTAAAACTTTTGGCTGAAGAATCGACGGCCCGGGAGCTCGTACGACGACAACCGGACCTGCAACTCGTTGATCCGTTCGAACAGGTTTCCGTGGTGGACAGCTCGCAACCTGGTTTTCAATAAACCTGGCTGCCACTGCCCGCGCAGATCGCCCGTAACAGCCTCCATGAACGCAGCCAGCTCAGAGCGATCCAACATTGCCAATGCGGATCTGGAATTGGTGCCGCGTTGGCGCCAGTGCGAGGAATGGGTGGGCAAACCCTCGGTCGCGTCTCTAACGACTCGCGGAGCTGGATGGCGGCTTTGTCGCGCATGACGTTCAGTTTCAGCGTCCTCGATCCCAGCGTACGACCCGCACGACGCCGTCGCTGGTACGATGCACAAGTGCGTGCACGTGTACGCGCACGCGTGGCGTGGTCGCCGTGCTATGCACGGAAAACCACTCACTTCGCACGTCTACGTATGCCCACAGGCGGAGGGCGCGGACCGGTTCGGCTACCGCCACCAGGGGTTCCAGCGAGCGCAAGGGAGCAGTGTCGCGTAGGGTGCACACTAGATTGACCAGCTGCCGTTGTCCAGGGCCGAACAACACGAGCAGAAGCTCTTCGGGTGCGGTGTTCAAATTGACTGGCACTGGATGGGTGTGGGGAGAGGGAAGAACGGTCATCACGCGTGCGGGCGGACAGTGGTCAGAGGCGCCCTCGGCTCCGCCGCGGTGCCACCACTTCGACGAAAAACCGTGCACGAACACAATTTCATCGGGGGAAAGCAGAGGAGCGTTGGGTGGCCGGGAGGGAAGGTTGGCTTGGATGTAGAACTCGAGCTCGTAGGGGCCGTCCATATCGGCGTCGATCCAATCCTTGAGCGCGGCCACTCGTGGTTGTGGGTCGGAGTCACCACAGAAGCGCAAAAGGTCCACGACCAAGTCGGATGGAGGCAGCATGGGATGCGTGCCGGGGATCACCGCGAGGTTGTTGAGGTCGAAACGGCGTTGCTCGTCTTCAATGACGGTTTCGATCAAGTCTCCGTCCGGGGTTTCGATTCGTTCCGGCTGTGCCCAGGGTTCGCGTAGGTGATCGGTGAGAAGGTCGTCATCGTCCGCCAACCGCTGAAGGGCACGTTCGATAGCGGCGGCGGTCAACGCGTAGGCGCGTTCTCGATCCAACCGAGCACGGGCCAATCGGGTCGAGCCGGCAGCTTCTTTTAGCAAATAGGTCAACACGATGAGAAGGGTACCCAGGACCGTGAGCACCAGCACCAGGGCGCTACCACACCGGGAACGAGGACATACGGATTCGTGGACGGCGGACGTTTCGCAGGGAGATCCGCGGCTGCGATCACTCCCACCGCGGGCGGTCCGACAAAAAGAGCTCACGGAAGTTGTTGATAGGCAGGGCATACGGAAGCGGGAAGTCCGATGGCAAACGGCCGGTGAGAATCGGGAACCAAGTCCGGTAGGGTCCAGTCAGCAGCGTACCCGCGAAGGGGAGATCGCGAGTAAGCGTAGTGAAATAAAGGCCGCGGATGCCCTTGTAGTAGTCGTTGATAGTGTAGAACTCGTCCAAACTGAGGGGGAGGTAGATCGAGGTGCGGTTGCCGTACCAGGCAGTCGCCCAGGGCATGTCGGTGCATATGACTTCCCGTTCTTGGAGCATGCCGCTGACCGCACTGATGAAGCGTGGAAAGTACGGCGGGTAGGGGATAGACTCCGCCGGTGGCAACAAGGCCAAGCCAAACGGGAGGGCCGAAGACGCGCCGATCACAACTGCTGCCGCGATTTGCAGTGCGCGCCACGTAAGTTGCAATCGGTCCAACAACACGAAGAAAAACGCCCAGCCGTAGGCGAGGGCGATTGGCCAGAACAAATGGATGACCCGGAGTGCTGAGTCAAACACGCAGGCCGCCAATGTGATGGCGACCATGCCGAGGGCGACGGACCAGCGGAACCAGTGGGTCTCGCGCCGGGAAAAGCGGAACAGAAAGCTCGCCAGAAACAGGGGCCAAAGAAGTCCCTCGCCCTGTCGTGGCAGCTCGAACCGGTAGACGTCGGCGAGACGGCGAACCATCTTCGCCATGATGGCTTCGCGGACGGTAGCAAACGTCAGAGGTGTGCGCATCGCCCGATCGATTGCATCGCCCTCCGATACTTTGCTGTTATGGAGAGCGGTCCGTGGAGCATCCCCCCATAACGTCCGGCTCACACGGTAGTTTCGCACCCACCATGGCGACAAGACGAGGACGACCACGAGCAGGTAAGACACCACCCAGCGACCGGCTCCGCGGCTTCGAGTGGAGATGCCCAGGTAGAGCAACAAGCCTGGCACCATGGCCATGGCCGCGTAGCGGGTCAGAATGGCCAATCCCGCCAAAACGGCCGATACGAGTACCGAGCCCGCCCAAGAGGCCGAACGGCTCCCCTCCGAGATGGTTTGGGACGCGCGCAGCAAAAAGTACCAAGCGCCGAGACCGAAACACCAAACCACGGGCAATCCCAGACCTGCCAGGCTGTCTTCCCAGACCATTCGGCTCAATAGAAAGCCTAGCGTGGTCAGTTGTGCGATCCGCTGGCTGAACAACCGGCGGGGGATGAGGTACACGAAGACCGCGCTCAATAAGGTGAACAAATGGTTGAGTGGGACGATGCACCACTGTTCCGGAGTGAACACGCCAAATTGCCGGGTGTCGCTTGACGCGAACGCTTTCTGGGCGGGCCAAAACACGGCCGCCAACAGCGCGGGGTAGATCGGGGCGTTCCGAACGTCGGGATGGAAATCCACCTGCGCTTGCCGGCTCGGCGAGTGTTCGATCAAAAACTGCATTGTCACTGGCCGGACGCACTGCGTGATCAGCGCTTTCTTCTGCAAAAGGTTGCGCCCTAGTTGCGCCAGTTCCATGGCCTCGGCCTCTTTCAGCCCGCGGAACCGCACCGCCGTGAACCACAACATTACGAAGCCGAGCAGGAGAATCAGCATCAGGGCTCGAACCGCACGGAAGCCTAGGCCGACATCAATGTTGTAGATAAAATCCTGAATTGTGATTTCGAACGGTCGTTTTTCCATGGCTATATGATTGTCACCCTATCCGCAAAACGGCTCGGACGCAAGCTACGCATACTGCCGAATAGTTCACGTCGGAGCGGGGGGCTAAGCCTCGGTCAAGACCTAGTCACCTATGGCCCGCGAGCCGGCCAAGCTTCGTCGGAACGATCCGATAAGAAGGCGTTCCTCGCCACCCATGCCAATTTTGGGAGCGTGGGTTACCTAGAGGGTGCCTAATGAAGCGTCAGCGGCTGCGAGGATTTCCGGCCGTTGAAATCGTCGCCGCAATATTCGCTGGCCTGGTCCACTTCCCAGTTCGCCACTGCCATAACTCAACCATCCCGGGTGCGATGTTCTGGGGTTTCCGCCCATGGATGTTCGGCACGCCTGCTAGGTTATTCCATCTGCGCAGTTTGCGGCGCATGGCGAAAAATCAAGAACCCAGGCCGCGGAAAAACCAAACGAAGTTGATTCCAACTCCGCGAGTTCTTCGGGTTCAGATTTCGGGATTGGGTTGGGCGTTTCAATGGAATCTGACGAGTTTCCAAGCGCTACCATGCGAGTGGGTTGCATGCAGCGCGAGGATTGGTGCAGCTAGCTCCCACGCAGTGGTCCTTCGCGGGGTTCAATTGGCAGGCACACCATCGGGTTGCCCCGGGCGTTGCGCTCGCCGACTTCGCCATCCGTCCTCACGTCTTCGATGTTCCAAACGCGTTGGCCGTGACGGAGGCGCTTGGTAGGCTAGTCGAAGTATCTTGAGCCATGGAGGTTGAACATGAGCCGACATGACGGGACCGTTTGGCCGCGCCGGAAATTTCTCATGGGGGCTCTTGCAGGCGTGGCGTCCGCAACGTTGCCTCGTGGGGTGCGCGGACTTTGGAGGTCGCCCAACGAAACCATTGGCGTGGGGATCATTGGCCTGGGCGACCGCGGCCGGAGTCATCTGGCCACCTTGTTGAAGTTTCCCGGCGTGCGCGTGGTAGCCCTCTGTGACGTGCAGCGGGACGCGCTCGACCGCACCCGTGCTCAGGTTGCGCGGGAGTACGGCACTTCGGCGGACGATGCCTGTCAAGCAGTATCGGATTACCGTTGGATGCTGGAGAACCCTGCCGTCGACGTCGTCGTGATCTGCTCGCCAGAAAACTGGCATGCGAAAATGGCGGTGGATGCCCTCCGGGCGGGCCGCGACGTCTACTGTGAAAAAGCCCTTGCACTCACTGTGGAGGAGGGCCGTGCCATCTGCAACGAAGTCCGCCGTACCGGCCGAGTTCTTCAAACGGGCACTCAACAGCGATCGGATTGGAAGTTCAGACTTGCGTGCGACCTGGTCCGCGCCGGCTTTTTGGGGCGCGTTCGAACCGTGTGGGTGGCGGTCCCCGGTGGGCGCGCACTGGGTGTATTGCCGCCTGCACCGGTGCCGCCCGGTTTGAACTACGAGCTTTGGCTGGGACCGGCCCGGTATCGCCCCTACCGCGAAGGACTGTGCACGTTCAATTGGTACTTTGTGCGCGATTACTGTGCCGGCTGGATCCAGAGTTGGGGAGTTCATCACGTGGATATCGCGTTGTGGGGACTGCCCGAGTTCGCCACCGCACCGCTCACCATCCAGGGAACTGCGACCTTTCCCGAAGAAGGGGACGGCGACACCTCGATCTCTTGGCATGTCACGGTCGAAGCCGCCAGTGGCGTGCGCATGATGTTTACTTCCGACGACCGCGCCGTTCACGGGCACGGGGTCCGCTTCGAAGGCGACCGTGGGTGGGTCCACGTGACCCGTGCCACCATCCGGGCCGAGCCGATGGAACTCCTTCACGTCAAGTTCGGTCCTGACCACCATGGATTGCCGGTTTCGCGCGATCACATGGCGAACTTTCTCGACTGCGTTCGAACCCGCCGAGAACCCATCGCGCCGGCGGAAGGGTGCCAACGGGCCACCGCTCTGACGCTCGCGGCCGACCTGGCCACGCGACTCGGTCGGCCGGTGACCTGGGATCCGGTACAGGAGCGGTTCGGCGACCCTGTTGCCAACCGGTTCCTCCGCCGCCCGTATCGAAGTCCATGGACGCTGTGAGGGCCCCCGCAATGAAATGGACCATTCTTTGCCCACTGCTCATCGCCGCGTTGCTCACCGGCGAAGTTCTCGGCCAATCCCTTGGCGCACAGCTGGAGAAGGATTTGCGCGAAGTGGCGGCCTATGAGACCGGAAAGTCTCTCGCTCCGCTCAAATGCGTCGAGCGGGAGACGCTCAGTCGGCTGTCCGATCCCGACGCGCTGCACGAGTGGGTCCACATACTGGGTCGCCTCGCCCTGGATCGCTCGACCACGTTGGAAGGCGCGGCGTGGTTGATCCACCAATTGGGACTCACGGGCGACTCCATGGCGGTGCCGTATCTCGAACAATTGGGGCAGCGGCAGGAACTGATGGACGACGCCCGGATGGCGCTCGAACTGATCCAGGCGCCTGAAGCTTCCGCGGTGTTGCGAGCATGGGCTGAGCGAGCAACTGGAACCCCTGCGGTCGGCCTTTTGCGGGCTCTTTCAAACCATCCGAGCGAAACCACTACCTCGATCTTGCTTCGCCGGATGGGCGATCCGTCTACTGCAGTGGTCGCCGCCGCCGCCATGTCGCTAGCAGACCTGGGACGGCTGCCGGATACTGTTCCACCGGTCCTCGGTCTCGGGGGCAGTCAGCTTCGTCTACGATCCGCGGGAACCCGCGCGCGCGCTGGGGATCGGTCAGCATTGAGCGTGATCGAAGCGCTGGCCATGGACCCGAGCCAGCCCGCCCCGATTCGCATCGCAGCTCTTGCATCCGGGGCCGAACTGGCGCCCACTCGGTTCGTCCCGCTCCTCATTCGTACGGCGGTCGGCCCCGACGAAGAGTGTGCGCGTTGTGCGCTTTCGCTGTTCGCTCGCGTTGGAAATCCGGAGGACGCCGTTGCGTTGGCCGGGGAACTGGATCGGATCCACGAGGCTCGTCGCTCGTTGGTCATCTCTGCCCTTGCTGAGTGCGGAGATCATCGTGTGGTGCCACTCGTTCGGCGTTGGCTCGACTCCTCGGAGCCAACGACACGCGCCGCCGCGGCCTTGCTGTGGGCAGCGCGCGGGGAATCGGCGGAAGCGGCCGAGCTATTGGCTCGAGCACGACGGGGCGACGAAGAGGCGTTCCAAGCCTTGGCGTCGATGCGCTCGAGCGCCGTGGTCGCTCCTTTGCAGTCATGGCTGAGCGCCGACGACGTTCGGGGTCGGATTCTGGCGGCACGCTTGGTCGCGAGTCGCGTTCAAACCAACCTAATCGAACTCGTACGTCGGCAGGCCGAGGGCGCCACGTCGTCGGACGAAATCACCGCAATGGTCGAAGCCCTGGCCGAGATCGGCGATGCAGGAGATCTACCGTTAGTTCTGCGGAAGCTGCGCCAATGCCCTGAGGTATCCTCGGCGATCGAATCGGCCTGCATCCGTTGGGTCCGGCGCGGGTTCGGCGCGGCGATGCACGACGCCCTCGCGCGGGGTGGGACCTCTACCAACGAACCCGTCCCGTGGCGACAGGTCTGCATCCGTGTGCTTGCACAGATTCCGGATCCGGAAGCCCTCAAAACGCTCAGCCGACTTGTCGAGGATCCGGACGGCGCAATTCGTTCTGCGGCCGCGCGTGCGTTGACGCAAGTTCAGGCGCCCGGTGCGCTGGATGCGATGCTCTGCGCAGCCCGCTCTGGCTCGCTGTCCGATGCGGACCGGGATCCGTTGTTGTTGGCTCTGCTCCAGCGAACGCCGTCGGATCCTTCGGCCCTTCCACTCATTGCCGGGGTGCGCGAGTGGTCGGGTCGACCTCAGATCCGAACAGCCATTGCGTCCGCACTTGGCCGAATCCGTTCGGCGGCGTCGTTGGATCTCGCCGTCGAGATGATCTTAGAGAGTGAAACCGCACGCGAAGAACTGCTTCTGGCCGCGGTGACGATTGCGAAGGGACTGCTCGACCAGGATCCCCGTGCCGTGGTCAGTGCCGCCGAACGGGTCCGGTCCTTGCCGAACGCCGACTCGGTCACCCGAGGGTTGTTGGATCTGGGGCGGCAGGCGCAGGAAAAACTTCGGAGCCGTGCCGCGGAGGATGCGGAGCGGCAACGCGTGCTTCTGGACAGTTTCCGTGCGGCCGTACGCCGGAGCGTGGTGTTCGATGCGGGTGGGAGATGTGAGGCGAAGGATGGCCAACTTTCTCTGCGGTGCGGCGGAGCTCCTTACACATGGGAAAAGGCCCGTTCTGTGGATCCCTGGAATGCGTCGGTCGCATTCGCGCCGGAGGAATTGGCGCTCGAAGTGGGCGGCTTGGACACCACTTGTGTATACCGGATCGGCCTGAGTTGGTGGGATTTCGATGGTAACGGTCGGACACAGTCCGTGTGGCTGGGAAGGACTTGCGTTCTCCCGCCAGTCCCGTTGCCCAACGGTACTCTGGGCCACGGTCCGATCGAATTCGAATGGGGATGGGTGCCGACGAGTACGGTGGCCACGCTCACGATTCGCCGGCACGGTCGGAGCAACGTAGTGCTGGGCGGAGCCTGGGTGTTCGAGTTTGCGCCGCGATCCACCGGCGGGAGGCGTAAACGCATTCTTGTGGCCACCGGCGAGGAGTACCCCGGCCATCCATGGCCACGCACGTCCGAGTGGGTGAAAGACCTGTCGAACTGCGATCCGGAATTGGCGGCGCAGGTTCAGACCAATCCGGACACGTGGTTGCAAAGCTCCGCGCAGTACGACGCGGTCGTGCTGAATTACATGAATTGGACTTCACCCACTCCCTCGGTGGATCGGTTGAGACGGTGGGCGGCCGCCATTTCGAACGGCACCGGTTTGGTGCTCGTCCACTTCGCCTCCGGCGCATTCCGCGGGTGGAGCGAGTACGTGGCCATCGCCGGCAGGATTTGGAACCCGCAGTTGCCGGGCCATGACCCGCGCGGCTTGTTTGTGGTCCGGCGCGCATCCGAGGATCACCCGTTGCTGGCCAGCTGGCCCGACCGCATCATGACGTACGACGAGCTCTACACCTGTTTGGACGGTGCGACCCCGGTGCACGTGCTGGCCGTGGCGCAATCCCGGCGAGATGGTCGCGACTACCCCATGGTGATGGCGCATTCCTACGGGACGGGGCGCGTCATCCACATCGCGCTGGGGCACGACGAAACTGCACTGTCCGTGCGTGCGGTCTCGCGTTTGTACCACCGCGCCGTGCGGTGGGCGGCCGGCCTCCCGCCAGTCCCCTAGCTCAGGACTTCAAGCCCTTCAGGTCGGCTTCGAGGCGCGTGGTGGACTTCACTAACCGGTCCCAGTAAACCACTTCCCCTGTGTAAGCCGCTTCGCGGCCCAAAATCGTCAACAGGTTGCTTCGAACGCTCGGATCCACTGTGGGATTGGAGAAGTCCTTTTCCAGGATGCAGCGGCGGAACTCGGCAATGTTCGCGACGGCGCCATCCTTGTAGATGCCCGGCGACGCTCCGCCTCGGTAAAAGTTTTTGCCCCGGATCATCACAGTGCCGCCATAGGCCGTTTCGAGCACGCCCAACTCGCCGAACGCACGCACGACAATTCCATCGGGCTTTGAACCGTGTCCGTCGAACTGGCGCGAAACGAACGACACGCCGACGCGGTCGGGGTAAAGAAAGTGAAGCGTGAAGTAATCGTGGGTGTCCCCCACATCGGTCCGAACCTTTCGTCCACAGACGCCAAACGCGTGGATCGGGACGCCGTTCAGCACCCAGCTCACCACGTCGAGCGTGTGGATGTTTTGCTCGGTGATGATATCGCCGGACAACGCCTTATCGAACACCCAGTTCCGCAGGCGGCCTTCGGGCGTATTCTCCACCGGCCCTTTGGGGTGCAGGCGGTCGGTGTGGTAGAACGACTCCACAAACGCAATGCGGCCGAGCGCGCCTTCGTGGACTCGCCGGATGGCTTCGCGGTAAAATGGATCTGCCCGCGTTTGGAAGTCCACCAAAAAGCAGAGCTTCTTCTCCGTGGCGCGGCGGCCACACTCGGCCACTTCATGGCAGCCCGGCACGTCCACTGCCACAGGTTTGGCCATGTATACGTGGATACCGGCCTCAATCGCATCACGCGCTTGCGTCGGATGAAAGTACGGGGGACTTTCGATGGCGACCGCATCGGGCTTCAGATCCAGTACTCGCCGATACCCGCTCAACCCGGTGAAGCACCGCTCGGGCGGCACTCCCAGGGCCGCGCCCGCCGCCCGGGCGCGGTCTTCGAAGTAATCGGCCACGGCGACGATTTCGTAGCCACCGTTCTCCATGAACAACTTGCCGATCCATTGCCCACGGCCGCCGCATCCGATCAAACCGAGCCGGATTTTTGGAGCCGCCGGTACCTCTTGGGCGCCGACGCCCGCCGCGGCCAGAGTTCCCAATGCTGCGATAAACTTCCGCCGGCTCACAGCCGTGAGAGTTTCCGGATGCACGCTCGAAGCTTGAGTTCCCTCGTCGTTCACGGCTGGTCTCCTTGGATGTGCGGACGATCTCGAACCACCGGTGGTTCGCATCGGACCGATACCTGCGAACTCTAACATAGCCCATTTCAGCTGCGCCTGGCAAGCGGCGTTGGTGCGATCCACCTGGCGCAAGGCGACGTGCGGGCGGAAGGGCCGTGTTCATTCCGCGAGGGGTTGCTGAGGGGGCTGGACTTCTTCTTCGCGTGACAACACAAATGGCAATGTTGGGTCTAGTTTCCCAGGAGTTGGAGCACTCCGTTGCCGTGGTAGTCTCTCGTCGCTGTTCCTCCGCGCCCAGGCCAAGGCGCTGTACGATTGACACGGGGCGGTGGGG